>CALCPC010000907.1 GCA_937900975.1 uncultured Paracoccaceae bacterium | reverse complement strand
GGACCCCTTGGATCCACGCGACCACCCTGTTCCGCGAAGGCATTTACCCGACCTATCAGCCGGAGTTTGCCTCCGTCGGTCTGGTCCTGGCTTGGTCGCTTGGGCCGCTGTTCTTCGGGCTCCTGCTCCTGCGGCGGCACCGGCAGGACATCTTGATGCAGTGATCAGGCCCGGTGATAGGGCGTGCCCGCCAGGATTGCGGCGGCGCGGTACAGCTGCTCGGACAGCATCACGCGGGCCAGCATATGCGGCCAGACCATCGCGCCGAAGGATATCGCCCCCTGCGCCTCGGCCCGCAAAGCCGGGTCAATCCCGTCCGCCCCACCGATGACAAAGCTCAGGTCCCCGGTCCCGCTATCGCGGTGACGGGCCAGCTGCTGCGCAAATTCGGGGGAGGTCGGCCGTGTCCCCCGTTCATCCATCACCCAAAACGCCGATGATGGGAGAGCCTTCCGCAACAGCGCCGCTTCCGCCGCCATGCCTCCGCCTTTGCGGTCCTCAACCTCCACGACACGGCCCAGGCTCAGCCCAAGGCTGCGCCCGGTTTTGTCGAAACGGTCCAGATAATCGTCAATGAGCGTCTTTTCCGGCCCGCCTTTCAGGCGACCGACAACGCAAAGATGCACACGCATGGGGCGGGCTTAGGCTTGCGCCGTGCCCGCGGGCTGCCACATCTTTTCGAGCTGATAGAACTCTCGCACTTCGGGCCGGAACACGTGGACGATCACGTCCGACGTATCGATCAACACCCAATCGCCTGCATCCTTGCCTTCGATTTTGCAGTACAGACCAAACTCGGCCTTCAACCGCTCCACCAGCTTTTCAGACAGCGCCGACACCTGGCGGGTCGACCGGCCAGAGGCCACGACCATGTAATCGCCAATCGAAGACTTTCCGCGCAGATCGATCTGCACGATGTCTTCGGCTTTGTCGTCGGTCAGGGATTGAACGATGCGCTCAAGCAACTCTTCGCTGCTGTAAGCGGAATGTGGCGCGCTTTGCGCCGGTGCGACAGTGGGCTCAGCCACCGCTTGGGTCAGTCCGGTCAGGGACCCGTCCTCCTTGGTTATGCGTCTGATCATCCCCGACGCCGGGTAGAGTCAATATAGCATCGCAGCCGCGTCGTCTCAACACACAGCGGGTGCGGCAGGTGATCCGGTGCCGTAACGCTTTGTTAACCAAGCCTCGGCATGGTCGAGGGATGCGGTACGTTTTGCCCTTCTTCCTGGCCTGCCTCGCGGCTTGCAACAGCCCCTCTCCCGCCATGATGGGGCAGGCCGAGACGCGTGTTGTCGTCGATGGCGCGGAATTCGCCGTGCGGCAGCGGGACATGCGGGCCGAGGCGATCCGCCTCAATTTCATTGCAAACCCGTCCATCGGCATGGTCCTGAGCCGTGCGGAACAGGCGATGGAACAGGCGACGGGGTGTGATGTTCTGACCGACACATTGCGTGGCGATCAGAACGTGATGCGGGCCGATTTGGCCTGCCCCGACGGTTAGGGGCGCTTAGCCGATGCAGGGCTCCAGGTCGCGCAGGCTGTGGCCCAACAGGCGCCGCAACCGCATGTTATCGACGACCGTCTGAAACCCCGTCTCCATATCCGCGCGCATCGCAATGGACACACGTCCGCGCCGCGGCGCAGGCGCCCCGCTGACACAGGGTGCGATGGTGAACGCGACGGAGCCCTCCACCTCGATCCCCGAATCGCGCCACCGCAGGAGTGTGCGCTGTAGCGTGGCCAATCGCGCCCGGTCCGCCGGGCGCAATTGCCAAACCGCGCCTTCCGCTGATTGG
>CALCPC010000906.1 GCA_937900975.1 uncultured Paracoccaceae bacterium | reverse complement strand
TCGGCGTCGTGAAACCGGCAAGGTGTTGGCGGCAATGGGCGATGAGCGCCTCGGCTGTCGGCGCCGTTCCGTCGCGCAATTCCACATAGGCGCGCGGAACCTCGCCCCATTTCGGGTCGGGCAGGGCCACGACGGCGGCGGCCAGCACATCGGCGTGACGGTAAAGCACCGCCTCCACCTCCACCGACGAGATGTTTTCGCCGCCCGAGATGATCACGTCCTTCAGCCGGTCGCGGATCTGCATATAGCCGTTGGGGTGGACGACAGCTGCGTCGCCCGACCAAAACCAGCCGTCTTGAAACGCCGTCTCGGTCGCCGCTGGATCGCGGTAATAGCCGGACATCACCGTGTTGGCGCGGATCGCGACCTCGCCCTGGGTGGCGCCGTCGGGGGTGACGGGGGCGCCGGTCGCGCGGTCGATCACCGCGACCCCCTCCACCATCGGGAAGGCGACGCCCTGAAGGGCCTGCATCTCGGCCTGTTCGGCGGCGCTCAACTCGGCCCATTCCGCGCGCCAGAGGCATTGAGAGATATGGCCGTAGGTTTCGGTCAGCCCATAGACCTGCATCACGTCATGGCGCCGGTTTTTTCCAGGATCGCCGGCGGCGGCGGTGCGCCCGCGGTCATCGCCTGGATCCGGGGGGCGAAGGGCGTCGCCGGGGCCGCGGGGCTTTCGGCGAGCATCTGCAAAACGATTGGTGCCGCGCCGAGATGCGTGACGCCTTCCGCGGCGATGGCGGCAAAGATCTTTTCCGGCACTGGATCGCGGGTGAAGACCATCTTGGCGCCGAGCAGCGGCAGCATCCAGGGGTGGCACCAGCCGTTGCAATGAAACATCGGCACGATGGACAGGTAAGAGATCTGGTGCGGAACGGCCCATGCCGCGACCGTGCCAAGCGCCATCAAGGCGGCACCCCGATGGTGATAGATCACGCCCTTCGGCCGCCCCGACGTGCCGGAGGTGTAGTTCAGCGACAGCGCCTGCCATTCGTCGCCCGGCAGCCCGTCGCCCTGAAAGGCGGGGCCATCCAGCAGCGTGTCGAAGGCCCGGTCGCGCACGCGCCCCGGGGCCGCGGGATCGACGATCGTGACCACCGGCCGCGTCCCACCAAGATGCCCAAAGGCCGCGTCCACCAGGTCGAGATACGCGCTGTCGGCGATCACCAGTTTCGTGTCCGCGTGGTCAAAAATGTAGCCCACCGTCTCGGGCTCTAGCCGCGTGTTGATCGCGTTAAGCACAGCGCCGACCATCGGCACGGCGTAATGCAGCGCGTAAAGCTCTGGAATATTCGGCGCAATCACCGACACGGTGTCGCCCCGCCCAATCCCCAGCGCCCGCAGCCCGCCGGCGATCCGGCGCACGGTGGCGGCAAAGGTCGCGTAATCGTCGCGCCGCGCGCCATAGACGATGGCCGTCCGGTCGGCATAGACCGTCGCCGCACGGTTCAGATGCGAGATCGGTGACAGCGGCACATGGTTGGCCGCCACCGGTTTTGCAGAGTCAAATCGGGCCTGCATCGCCTCCCCCTTCCTCCCAAAAAGGGGTGGTTATTTCGGTCCGTGCCAGTCGATCTGGCAGATCTCTGCCGAGCGTCCCTCAAAATCCCAGACGCGGCCAAAGGCCCGCAAACGCCCCTGGTTGGCCGTGGCGACGGTGATGTCGGGGCCCATCCAATACTGGGTGTTGGTGATGACCAGGTCGTTTTCGGGGTCCTTGCCCGCGACCGGCACGATCTCGCCCCGGATGCGCTTGCCCACCGTGACGCGACGGGTCTTGCCCTCGTTCTCATAGGAGATGGGCTGCCGCTCGTGGCCCAGAAACTCGGACACGAGCACCCCGAAAAGCCCAGTGGTGCCGCGCGCCTTGCCCGACATGATCGCGACCAGCGCCTCATAGGCGGGTTCGCTGGCACGGTCGTCGACGAACAGCGCCACCTTCCAGTTGCCGCGCGCCATCCGCTCTGGAATTTCGATCATCAGCCCAAGGTTCAGACCCGAGAGGTCGATATCCCCATAGGCGCCCTCATCGATGCGGATGCCGCCCCAGGTCTGGCAGTGCCCCTCGGTCGGGGGGTGTTGGCCCAGCGATACGACGCAGGGGCAAAACACCGTGCAGTTGCAGTTCAGGATCAATTCACCCTTGATGGTCCACGGCGTGGTCCCAAGCGCTTCGTCGAAAGCCATATTCCGTCTCCCTCGTTATCCTTGGGCCGCCATCCAAAGGGCCGCGCAAACCAGTGCGTACCCCAGTGGATGGCTAAGCCACCGCCCGATTTCAGGCATTTTTTCAAGGGTCATCGCGATGGTCGCGAGGCCCATAAACGCAAGGCTCATCACCCCGCCAACAAACGCAAGCAGCATAAGCGCCCAGCAACAGCCAAGGCAGGCGGCGCCAAGCCGCAACCCCATGGCCAAGGGGCCCGAATTCCAATGCGACAGAAAAAACGGCACCGGCGCGCGGCACTTGGCCGCGCAGGCGGCCTTTAGGGGCGAGAATTGGTAGGCGCCGGCCAGCAAAAGCAAAAATGCTGACAACAGCGAAGACCGGCTGTCGCCGAACCCACTGACCAGATCGAGCCGGAAGAGGCCCATCTGCAGACCCGCGGCGATCAGCGCAAAGCCGGCCCAGACGGCCAAAAACCCCGCCACCAGATGCAAGAGCCGCGTCTCGGCGCCCGCGCGCGCCAGATCGTCATAGGCGGCAAAGGCGGGCAATGCTGTCGGCAGCATCATCGCCGCCGACATCAAAAGCCACATCGCAACCACGCGCCCGAAACCCGCAAGATCGGGCGTGACCGTGCAAAGCGCCACCCAAAACTCCGCCCCGAAAAGGACCGAGGCTGCCCGCAGCTCTGCCGGGATCGACATGGCGTAAAGCGCCGTCCACGCCCCCA
>CALCPC010000905.1 GCA_937900975.1 uncultured Paracoccaceae bacterium | reverse complement strand
ACGACAAGCCCCGCGACCAGATCGCCGCGCACATTGCCCAACCACTCCTCCCGGAGCCGCGCGATGCTCAGTTCATTCATTCACCTGGCCTGTGTCTGCCCTGCCTCTGGCTGTGATGTAACGCGGCTGCGGCAGAATGCCACCCGTCTGCCGCCGCGGGCGCGGCGCCAAAAAAAGCGACTTCCCGGTATGCCGCCGCACTCTCTGCGATCAACGGCTGCGGGGTGCCGCGGTTAGCTTTAATCCGTCCAGGGCTTGCGGCGGTGGTGCGCCCCGCAGGTCACAATAAGGGCTGACGAAAATCAGGGAGGACTTCGATGAACGCATTTGGGACGCGGACGGCAACGCTCGCCGCGCTGCTGGCGACCACCGCCGGTGTTGCCTTTGCCGGCGGCCACACAGGCCCGCTGAAGGTGGGCGTGCTCGCGACGCTAGAGGGGACGTATACGGTTCTGGGCGAAGACGGGGTTCGGGGTCTGCGCACGGCGCTGGCACAGGCCGGCGGAACCGCCGCCGGGCGTGAGATCGAGCTTGTGATCGCCTCCACGGATGCAAGTCCCGACAGCGCCGTGCGCGCCGCCCGCAAAGTGGTGGAGCAAGACGGGGTCGAGATCGTGATCGGGCCGCTTTCGGGATCCGAGGGGATTGCGATCCGCGATTATGCCAAGACGCAACCCGGCGTCACGTTCCTCAACGGTATTTCCGGGGCGCAGGAAACAACCTATGTCGACCCCGCGCCGAACTTCTTTCGGTTCAATATGGATGGCGCGCAATGGTCGGCGGGGCTTGGCGACTATATCTTCAACGAAAAGGGCTACGAAGTCATCGCGACGGTGGGCGAGGATTATTCCTTTGTCTACACGCAGGTCTTCGGTCTGATCACGGAGTTTTGCGCGGCCGGCGGGGAGGTCACCGAACGGTTCTGGGTGCCGCTCGGCACCAAGGATTTCGGCTCTATTATTGCGGCGCTGCCCGACGATGTGGACGCGATCTATCTTGGACTTGGCGGCGGCGATGCGGTGAACTTCCTCAACCAATATCAGCAGGCGGGGGGCGAGGCCAATTTGATTGGCGGCACCATCATGGTCGATGGAACGGTGCTGAACTCCGAAGGGTCGGCCAAGGAGGCGCTGATCGGCACGCCGTCGGCGGGGCCGCAGGCCGACACGTGGGACGACGCGGGCTGGCAAAGCTATGTTAAAGCCTATCAAGACACGTTCGCGCCCGAGGACCGGTTCCCCAGCCCGTCGCTTCTGGCCACGGGCTACTACAACGCGACGTCGGCCATGCTGCAATGCGTGGAAAGCGTCGGTGGCGATCTCACCGATGGGCAGGCGGCGTTTCGGGCGTGTCTTGGCGGTCTGGAACTCGATGCGCCCAACGGGTCGATCACGCTGGACGGCAACCGGCAGGCCATCGGCACAAACTTCGTCTCGGAAGTGGTGCAGCTTGACGACGGCTCGCTTGCCACGCAGCTCGTCTCGATCAAAGAGGGTGTGAACCAGACGCTGGGGATCGACGCCGCGGCCTTCGCGGAGATCGGGCTGCCAAGCCGCGATACGCCGGAGTGTAAGACCTCCTACTAAAAGGGAAGTCTTTGAAAACCGGGGCCCGATGCAAAAAAGCGCAAAACCGAGCGCTGCGTTGGGCCCTTGCAAGCGCCGCGATGTGCCCGGGGCTTCTGGATGCCCCGCGGAGCCAGCGGGCGGGGCGCCAGGGCGTCGACTGCGCGGTCCGCGCAGTGCGCGCGGGAACCGCGCGCGTGCAGGCAAGGCCTGCACCGACGCCCGCCTCGGCCGCCGCTCCGACCCTTTTTCGACGGGCGGACAGGCTTCGATCTCGCAAAGGGCGCCTGGCCCTGAAATCCCTGCACCCACAGGCTAAGATTGACCCAGAAACCATGACCGAACGCCGCCCCCTCTGGATCGATGGACAGCCTGTGTCCGGCGCGGGCGAGCGGGCGGACATCAACCCCTCCGACACTGCCGACACCATCGCCGTACATGCCGAAGCTGGCCGCGCCGAAGCCGAGGCGGCAATCGCCGCCGCCAAAGCCGCCGCCCCGGCCTGGGCCCTGTCCGGGCCTCAGACGCGCCACGACATTCTAAAAACGGCCGGCGACGAGATCCTTGCCCGCCGCGATGAGATCGGTCGGCTTTTGGCGCGCGAGGAAGGCAAGACCCTGAAAGAGGGGATCGGCGAGACGGTACGCGCCGGGCAGGTTTTCCTCTTCTTCGCGGGCGAGACGCTGCGCCAGACCGGCGATGTCCTGCCGTCCGTCCGCCCCGGTATCGAGGTTCAAGTCACGCGGGAGCCTGTGGGCGCCGTCGGGGTGATCACGCCGTGGAATTTCCCCATGGCCATCCCGGCCTGGAAGATCGCCCCCGCCCTTGCGCATGGCAACACGGTGGTCTTCAAACCGGCTGAGCTTGTCCCCGGGTGTGCCTGGGCGATGACCGAGATCTTGCACCGCGCGGGGCTGCCGCCTGGCGTCCTGAACCTCGTGACGGGGCCCGGCCGGGTGGTGGGGCAAGCGATGCTTGACGCGCCCGCGCTGGACGCGATCACCTTCACAGGCTCCACCGCGACCGGGCGGCTGATCGCGGAGGCTTGCGTCCGCCACCACCGCAAATTTCAGCTTGAGATGGGCGGTAAAAACCCCCTGGTCGTGTTGGACGATGCCGATCTGGACTTGGCCGTCGCAGCGGCCCTGGACGGCGCGTTCTTCTCGACCGGCCAGCGCTGTACCGCGTCCTCACGCCTGATCGTAACCGAGGGGATCCACAACCGTTTTGTCGAACGTCTGGCCGAAGCGATGCGCGCCCTCACCGTCGATGACGCGCTGAAGCCCGGCACTGAAATTGGCCCCGTTGTCGATGAAACCCAACTGGCCCAGAACCTGCGCTATCTCGACATCGCGCGGGCCGAGGGGGGTAATCTGCGCGCGGGGGGAGAGCGTTTGAGCCGTGCGACGGAGGGGTTTTACCTCTCCCCCGCGCTGATCACCGACACCACGCCCGCGATGACCATCAACCGCGAAGAGGTCTTCGGCCCCATTGCCTCGGTCTTGCGCGTCCCGGACTACGAGGCCGCGCTCAACGCTGCGAACGATACCGAATTCGGGCTTTCGGCAGGCATCTGCACGTCGAGCCTAAAGCACGCCAGCCACTTTCGACGGCATGTTGAGGCGGGCATGGTGATGGTGAACTTGCCCACCGCGGGCGTCGATTATCACGTGCCCTTTGGCGGGCGCAAACGCTCTAGCTTCGGGCCGCGAGAGCAAGGCGCTTATGCCCGCGAATTCTTCACAACCGTCAAAACCGCCTACACCCGGCCCGGCTAGCGGAAGCGCCTTGCCGCTTGACGTGCGGCCGTTCCTTGGCAAAGCTGGTGTGTCGGCAGCCGCCCCGGGCCAAAAGGCCCCCCTTAAAAAACCGAAAAAATGGCTGCGACGCGGGAGGACGGAAGCGATGAGCCACGCGATTTCCGTGTGTCATGGAGAATTTGGCCGTGCGGCCATCTACAAACTCGACCGCAGCATTGTCACCCACGCGCATCGTGAGGGGCATCTGATCTTTTACGTCGGCGGCTCCACCGCCGTGGTCCCAGTGGGGGAGGCGCACAACACCGTCGATCCCGATTTTGCCGTGGCGGTCAGCCCCTGGGCGCCGCACTCTTTCCATCCCGAAGATGCGGATGAGGCATGCCTTTGCCTAACGCTCTATATCAAACCCTTGTGGTTTCGGGAGAAAAGCCGCACGGCACCCTTGTCGCTGAAGTTTGGCCGGGCGCATCTGCGTGTCACGCCTGCGCTGTCGGCTTGGATCAAACGGCTGACGGCGCTGTTGCTTGAGGACGCGAACCGGGCAGAGTTCGACGGCATGCTGCATGAGATCACGCAGCTTTGCTTTGAGATGTCCTGGGACGGGGTCCGGCAAAGCGCGCAGCTTGAACTGGCCTGCGGGCGGTTCACCGACTTTCGCGTGCGTCGGTCGCTGCGCTTGATGCAAGAGAACTATGCCGAGGAGGTCGAGATGCGCCATCTGGCGCGCGATGTCGGCCTGTCGCGCCCGCATTTCTTCAAGCTTTTCAAAAGGCAGATGGGCGTGACGCCGAATGTCTACCTGAACACGCTGCGGTCAGAGCAGGCGATAGACGATCTTCTGAACACGCGCAAAAGCGTGACGGACATCGCCTATGATCTTGGGTTTTCAAGCCAGGCGAGCTTTACGCGTTTTTTCGCCTCGAATGTTGGCATCGCGCCCAGCGAATACCGCCGCGTCGCGCACATCTCATAAGGCGGGGTCGGGGTGTAGACACCCAGGCGCACCCATATAAGATATAAGGAACGCGACCGAGGAATAAGAGGGGACCGGAAGGC
>CALCPC010000904.1 GCA_937900975.1 uncultured Paracoccaceae bacterium | reverse complement strand
ACCAGGATTGAGGCCAATTCCCACGCCCAGCGGTTATTGTACTTCGAGACCGACAGCGACGGCACGTCGCCACCAAAATCCAGGGCCATCGAAAGCAGCACCATCGCACTGGCGAACCCATAGGCCAGCCCCGCCCCCAATCGGCTGAGCGCTGCCCAAAGGATCAGCGGCAAAAACGCTGCGGTCACAGTGGCTTGGGCCAACCGAAAGGCCAGTCCGGGGCCATAGCCCATCTCGACAAAGGCCGCAATCGGCCAGATGGTCAGCACGCCGAGCGGTGTGATATAGTCAAGATGGGGCCGGTCGCCTTCGATCCAGCGATAGACCAGATCCAACACATGGACCAGATCGCCATCATGCCCCGTAATCATCAAGGCGTCGGGCAAAAGCAGGATCGCCAAAACCGCTAACCAGACGCTTACGGTCGTCGCGGTAAGACGCAGTGTGCGGCGCATGCGTAGGCACTCCCAGCAAAGTCCAGGCAGAAACTGGCCGCTTTTTGATTAGGGTACAATGCGCGAAAGCCTTTTTTACGCCATCCTGGGACGCTAGCCTCCCGTTAACCAGATTTGCAAAGGGCAGTGCGATGAACGAAATGGTCCATCCGCCAATCGACACCTCCGCGCCGAGGCCCCCGCGGACACTTGACGATACCGGGCTCGAAATCGTGCTGATGCGCGACATTCTGCTAAAGACGATGTTCCGCCGGTCGCTGACCAGTCTGTTCGACGTGGCGGAGGCGCTTTGCATCAATGCACCGCTGGCCCAGGAACTGGTCGACCTCGCGCGTGAGCAAAATATGATCGAGACGCTCGGCAGCCGCTCTGCCTCCACCTCCGCCGAGCAGCGCTATCAGTTGACCGAAACCGGCAAAACGCGCGCGCTCGACGCGCTGACGCAGTCCGAGTATTACGGCGCGCTGCCCGTGCCGTTGGAGCAGTATTGGAAACAGACCGCAAAACAGCAAATCGGAGATGCGGTCATCAGCCAGGAACGGTTGGAGAAATCCATGTCCCACCTGGTGCTGCCGGCGGGGATGCTGGACCGGCTGGGACCTGCCGTGAACTCCGGCCGCTCGGTGCTGTTGTACGGCCCGCCCGGGACGGGGAAATCCTCGATCTCAAATGGGATCCGGGATGCGTTGGGCGATAATATCTATGTGCCGCAATTCCTGGAATATGCCGGCCAGGTCATCTCGGTCTATGACCCGATCGTGCACACGCTGACCAAATCGAACGCCAGCGAGGTTGGGGGCCTGCGCGCCGCCAACGCGTTCGACCCGCGCTATTTTCTCTGCCGTCGCCCCTCCGTGATGACGGGCGGGGAACTGACGCTTGACATGCTGGACCTCAATTACAACACGGTCAGCCGCACCTACCAAGCGCCTCTGCAGCTTAAAGCGACGGGGGGCGTCTTTATCATCGACGACCTTGGTCGCCAGTCAGAGCCGCCCCAAGCGCTGATCAACCGATGGATCGTGCCGATGGAGGCGTCCTTCGACATTCTGTCGCTGCAATCGGGGCAGAAATTCATGGTGCCCTTTGACACGCTGGTGATCTTTTCGACCAACTTCGCCCCGTCCGAGATGTTCGACGGCGCGGCGCTGCGGCGGATCTATTACAAGATCAAGGTCGACAACCCCAACCGCGAAGACTTCATCAAGGTTTTCGTCAAGACGTCGCGGCATTACAAAATTCAGCCCGACGAGAAGATCATGACGTATCTTCTGAAGGAAAAGTACCCCGAGCAGAACAACATGTATGCAAACTACCATGCGCCATTCCTGATCGATCAGGTCTTGTCGATCTGTGACTATGAGGGGTTGGAGCGCAAGCTAACGCCAGAGCTTGTGGACCGCGCGTGGGAGAACCTGTTCTTGAACGAATGATGCGGCTTGGCGTGGCGGGCTGTGGCGCCATGGGCCTGCCAATGGCAGAGGCTTTGGCGGCGGCCGGGCTCGACACGCGCGGATACGACCTGGTTCCCCGCACGGGCGCCGTGAGGCTGGCCGATTGGCAGAGCTTCTGCAGAGAGGTTGAGACCGTCATCTCGGTCGTGCGGGATGTGCCAGAGCCCGAGGCACTGCTGTTCGGCCCCGATGGCCTGATCACAAGCGCGCCGCATCTGTCGCGCCTCGTGATCTCTTCGACCGTCGCGCCGCCCTATATCCATGATTTGCGCAAAAGGCTGGACCAGGCCGTCGCCCTTGTCGATGCGCCGATGTCCGGCGCGCCCATCGGCGCGCGGGAGCGGCGGTTAAGCTTCATGCTGGGTGGCGCCGACGCGGATATCGCGCCGCTGATGCCCGCCTTTCGTGCAATGGGACAAGAGATCCGGCACCTCGGCCCGCTTGGCGCCGGCATGACAATGAAGGTGCTGAACAACATGGTCGGCGCAGCGTCGGTTGTGGCCACGCGGCTTGCCCGCGATTGGGCCGGGGCGGCGGGGATCGATCCTGCGGTGGTCCTATCGGTTTTGGAGGCGAGTTCCGGCCAAACTTGGGTCAGCCGCAACTATGACAGAATCGAGTGGATCGAAGAAGGCTTCGCCCCCGCCAACACCATGGGCATCCTGGCCAAGGATGTGACCGCCGCGCTGGAGGCCGCGCCGAACGGGGCAGACAAAACACTGCCTGAAACGCTGATTGGGCTGATCCAGGGCTTATCCCCCAAGGACTGAAAGCGCGGTGCGGCGGCCAAAGACGGCAACGTTCGGCTGGCGCCGTTCGATCCCAGGCATGCCGGCATCCGCCTTCAAGGGCCCCGGCATGTCGATGCGGGGGGCGGCGATGTCTGATCCAAGTCGGGCAGAGCCGCGAGGGTGACAGGCCACCGGCAAAACGCCGCAACCCCCTGGGCGTCTGCCCCTTGCCCGGCACCGCGAAACGCGGCAGGCAAGGCGTATGACACTGCCCCCCCGCTTTCAGGATTGGTTTGCCGCCAGGGGATGGTCGCCGCATCGCCACCAGCTCGCGCTTTTGGCGCGGCGATCCGCGCCCGCGACACTGCTGATCGCACCGACCGGCGGCGGCAAGACGTTGGCGGGGTTCTTGCCAACGCTTGTCGATCTGGCCGCGGCGCCGCACGAGGGCATGCACACGCTTTATATCTCGCCGCTAAAGGCGCTTGCGGCCGACATTCGGCGCAACCTCGGCACGCCCGTCGCCGACCTCGGCCTCGACATCCGGGTCGAGGATCGCACCGGCGACACACCGAACTCTGCCCGTCAGCGCCAACGCGCCGACCCGCCAGAAATCCTGCTGACGACGCCCGAAAGCCTGGCGCTGCTTTTGTCTTACGAGGACGCGCCGCGGATCTTTGCCGGTCTGCGCCGCGTCGTGGTGGACGAGATCCACGCGCTGGCAGAATCGAAACGCGGCGATCAGCTTTTGCTGGGCCTGGCGCGGTTGGAAAAGCTGTGCCCGGGGCTGTCGCGGGTTGGGCTGTCGGCAACGGTGGATGACCCGCCGGCGCTGGCCGAATACCTTGCCCCCGCGCCCGGTGCGTGTGAGATCATCATGGCCGACCCTGGCCCTGGCCCCGATATCCGTCTGCTCGACACCGCCGAGCCGCCGCCCTGGGCGGGTTCCGGCGGGCGTTACGCGGCGGCCGAAATCCTGGACGAGATCCGCGCCGCGGACACCACACTCGTTTTCATCAACACCCGCGCGACGGCCGAAATCTTCTTTCAGGAGCTTTGGGCCCACAACAGCGAGGCGCTGCCCATCGCGCTGCACCACGGGTCCCTTAGCCGAGAGGCGCGGGCCAAGGTGGAGGCCGCGATGGTGGCGGGGGAGCTGAAGGCGATTGTCTGCACCGGCAGCCTCGACCTTGGCATCGATTGGGGCAACGTGGATCTGGTCATCCAGGTGGGTGCGCCGCGCAACGTCAAACGCCTGGTGCAGCGGATCGGCCGCGCCGGGCACCAATACGATACGCCCTCGCGCGCCCTTCTGGTGCCCGGCAACCGGTTTGAGGTGATCGAGTGTCGCGCCGCGCTGGAGGCGGTGCGCGCCGGCGATCTGGACCGTAGCGCCCGCGGGCCCGGGCCGCTCGACCTCCTGTGCCAGCACATTTTGCTGACCGCCTGCGCCGGCCCGTTCCAGGCGGAGGCGCTTTTTGACGAGGTGCGCAGCGCCGGCCCCTATCGGAGCCTGGACCGGGAGACCTTCGACCGGTGCATCGAATTCTGCGCCACGGGCGGCTACGCCTTGCGCGCCTATGACCGCTGGCAACGGCTGCGCGCGGTGGACGGGGCCTGGACGCTGCGCGATCCCCGAACCGCGCGCAACCTGCGGATGAACATCGGCACCATCGTGGCCAGTGAGACGCTGTCGGTCCGGATGCGCGGGCGCGGCAAACCGCTTGGCGAAGTGGAGGAAAGCTTCGCCGCGACGCTTGTCCCCGGCGACACATTCCTGATCGGCGGGCAAACCGTGCGCTACGAGGGCCTGCGCGAAATGACGCTTGAGGTCAGCAAGCAACCGTCGAAACAGCCGAAAATTGCGGTGTTTGGCGGCTACCGGATGGCCACCACGCTGGAACTCGCGCGCCGCGTCACGGCCATTCTCGGCGATCCCGCGCGGTGGCGGGAGTTGCCGGGCCATACGGCCGAATGGCTGGACCTGCAGCGCGGGCTTTCCCAACTGCCCCGCACCGGCGGCCTTCTGACAGAGGCGTTTTGGCGGGGCGACCGGGCGTATCTGTGCATCTATTCTTTTGCCGGGCGGAACGCCAACCAGACGCTGGGCCTGCTTCTGACGCGCCGGATGGAGGTGCTGCGCCTCGACCCGGTGGGGTTTGTGGCCAACGATTATGCGCTGCTGATTTGGGGGCTGAAGCTGGTGGACGATCCCGAACCGCTGTTTGTCGCGGAGGATCTGCGCGAGGATCTGGAAACCTGGCTTGCCGAGAATGCCGTCATGAAGCGCACGTTCCGGGCCTCGGCACTGATCGCTGGGCTGATTGAGCGCAATCTGCCGGGCAAGCGCAAAACCGGTCGGCAGGCCACGTTTTCGTCCGACATCCTTTATGACACGCTGCGAAAATACGACCCCGATCACCTGATGCTCAAGATCACGCGGACCGAGGCGGCGCGCGGTTTGGTCGATTTCGATCGGATCGAGGAAATGCTGGCCCGCACCGACCGCCAGCACGTCGTCACACGCCATGTGACCCCGTTCGCGGCCCCGCTGATGCTGGAAATGGGACGCGTGCCCATCCAAGGCGTCGCCGAGGATCATGCGTTGGAGGAGGAGGCCGCGCGCATGATGGCCGAGGAAGGGTTGTCAGAAACAGGAACGAAATAGAAACGGCGCGGTGGTTCGCCGCTTGGCAGCCGGGCGATGTTCCGGTTTTGTATGAAAATGGACACGCGATTTACCTTTGTCGGTCAAACCCTGACAGCCCGCCCCAGCGGCGCCTTGTGGTGGGCGGCGGCGGGGGTTTTGGCGGTCGCCGATCTCCATTTTGGCCGGTCCGAGCGGTTGGCGCGGCGCGGCGGCACATTGCTGCCCCCCTACGATACCGCTGAGACGCTCGCCCGCCTTACGCGGGAGGTACGGGCGCTGGCGCCCCGCACAATCGTGTGCCTTGGCGACAGTTTCGACGATCTGGCCGCGGCCAATGGTCTGGACGCCGCGGCCCGCGCCACCGTCTCTGATCTTGCGGCGGGGCGGCGTTGGATCTGGGTGGCCGGCAACCACGATCCCGCCGATCCCGGTTTCGGCGGGGAGGCTGTGGAAACCTTTCACGCGGGCCCGCTTTGCTTTCGCCATATCGCCGCGCGGCAGCCGGCGGCGGGGGAAGTTTCGGGCCATTACCACCCAAAGCTGGGCGTCCCCACCCGCGCCGGCCACATCCGCAGGCCCTGTTTTCTGTGGGACGGCCAAAGGATCGTGCTGCCGGCCTTCGGCACCTATACGGGCGGGCTAAGCGCCCGCGATCCGGCGCTGCGCGCGCTGTTCCCCGATGGGGCAGAGGCGATCTTGACCGGGCGGCGCACCGTGTCGGTGCCTGTCGGGCTCCACCAATCGGCCTGAAAGCGCGGATCGTCCACGCGCAGAAGGCAGCCAACGGCCCGGCCTGCCCTGCGTTTCATGGGCCAGACCTTTTTCGCCCGACAAAGACGTCAGGCGGTGGTTTTCTTGCGGCAGTAAAGCTCTAGCCGGTGATGAACCAGCTCATAGCCGTGTTCGGCCGCGATCTTGGCCTGCAGTTCCTCAATCCTGTCGGAGCGAAATTCCATCACTTGGCCGGTTTCGACATCGATGAGGTGATCGTGATGGGGCATGTCCGCCGTCTCAAACCGCGCGGCACCGCCTTCGAACACATGGCGATGGACAACGCCCTCCGCCTCCAAAACGCCAAGCGTTCGATAGACCGTGGCCAGCGATACAGTCGGATCGAGGGCCCGGGCACGCGCATGCAACTCCCCCGCGTCGGGGTGATCTTCGGCCGCGGCCAGCACCCGCAGCAAGGCGGCGCGCTGGCGCGTCAACCGGACGCCCGCCCCCCGCAGCGCGGCTTCCATCGCTTCGGCTGTCGTGTGACGTTTTGCCATAGCAACAGCGTAGCCAGTTGCGACGCGTGTACAAGTCCGTTTCGAGAAGACGCGCGGGTTCGAAACGTGTTGGCCGTCGGCCCCGGCCCCGATATAGCTGTAGCGTGATGACGTGGATGCCCCATCGCCGATCCTTTTTGGCCGGAGCGCTGGGCCTCGCCGCGCTGCCGCTGGCGGCCCACGCCGCGCCAGGACCGCTGGTTTTCGCGGCGGCCAGCCTGAAATCGGCGCTCGACCGCGCGGCAACGCTGTGGGAAGCGGCGGGTCGGCCCCGCCCCCTTGTCTCTTACGCCGGTACGCCAACCCACGCCCGCCACATAGCCCACGGCGCGCCGGCCGATCTTTTTATCGCGGCCAACGCCGCCTGGATGGACGACCTTGCCGCACGGGCACGGCTGGTTGCGGGCACCCGGCGGAACTGGCTCTCGAACCGGTTGGTGCTGGTGGCGCCGCGGGATCGCGCGCGGCCCTTGGACCTGACGGCAGAGCGGGTGCAGACACGGCTTGGCGGCGGGCGCCTGGCCATCGGTCACACAAGGGCCGTGCCCGCCGGCATTTACGGTGCGGCGGCGCTGCGCGCGCTTGGGCTTTGGCCGGGCGTGTCCGGCCGCCTTGCCGAAACCGACAGCGTGCGCGCGGCGCTGGCCCTCGCCGCACGGGGGGAGGTGCCGCTGGCGCTGGTTTACGCCAGCGACGCCAAAGCCTCGGACGCCGTGACCACCGTCGCGATGTTCCCCGCCGAAAGCCATCCGGCCATCCAATACCCCGCCGCGCAGATCGCGGGCAGCCGGCACAAGGACGCCGCCGCCCTTTTGGCGTGGCTCAGCAGCGATGCCGCCTGGCCCGCCTTTGCCACGGCCGGGTTCCTGCGGGCCGACGGCCACGCCGCGTGACCCTGACAGCCGAGGCGTGGGAGGCCGTGCGTCTTTCGCTGATCGTGGCGTTCTGGGCCACGGCTGTCAGCCTGCCCATCGGCCTTGTCACCGCGCTGGCCCTTGCCCGCGGCCAATTTCCGGGCAAAGCGCTTTTGAACGGGCTGGTGCACCTGCCGCTGGTCCTGCCGCCGGTTGTGACAGGCTACATCCTGCTTCTGCTTTTTGGCGCGCAAGGGCCGCTTGGCCGTGCGCTTGCCCCTTTGGGCCTTGTCTTCGCCTTCCGCTGGACGGGCGCCGTGCTTGCCGCGGCGATCATGGCGTTCCCCTTGATGGTGCGCGCGATCCGATTGGCCATCGAGGCCGTCGACCCAAAACTTGAGGATGCGGCCGGAAGCTGCGGCTTGCCACCGGTCTTGGTGTTTTTCCGCGTGACGCTGCCGCTGGCCATGCCGGGCGTCGTGGCCGGCGCAATCCTGGCCTTTGCCAAAGCGATGGGCGAGTTCGGCGCAACCATCACCTTTGTCTCAAACATCCCCGGCCAGACCCAAACACTTCCCTCTGCCGTTTTTGCGTTTCTCCAAGTCCCGGGGGGTGAGGCCACGGTGCTGGCGCTGGTTGCCCTCTCGATCGCGATTTCGATGGCCGCTTTGCTTTTGTCCGAGGCGCTGGCCAGCCGCATCCGGCGGCGGGTGTCGGGGCAATGACGCTGGAGGTGACGCTTTGCCATCGGGTCGGCGCGTTCGAGCTGGACATCGCGTTCACCGCACCGGCCGGGGTCACCGCGCTTTTCGGGCGCTCAGGCGCTGGAAAATCCAGCGTCGTCAATGCGGTCGCCGGACTTTTCCGGCCAAAGGCAGGCCGGATCGTGCTGAACGGCCGTCCCCTTTTCGACGCCGAGGCGGGCATCTTCGTCCCACCCCATCGCCGCCGCATGGGCTATGCTTTTCAGGATGGCCGTCTGTTCCCGCACCTCTCTGTGCGCCAAAACCTTTGTTTCGCGCCGGGCTGCAAACGCCCGTTAGACGAGGTCGCGACACTTTTGGGCCTGACCCCGCTGCTCGACCGCCGCCCGCGCGATCTTTCGGGCGGCGAGAAAAGCCGCGTCGCAATGGGGCGCGCCTTGATGTGCGACGCTGAAATGTTGCTGCTGGATGAACCGATGGCCGCGCTCGACACCGCGCGCAAGGCCGAGATCCTGCCCTATCTCGACCGGATCTGCCAAACCTCCGACCTGCCCGTGCTTTATGTCAGCCACGCGCTGCCCGAGGTGGCGCAGCTTGCGCGGACGCTGATCGTGCTCCGCGACGGTCGGGTCAGCCATGCCGGGCCGGTTGCGGACCTTCTGTCGGACCCCGAGGCCCTGCCAGCCATCGGCGGACGGGCCGCGGTGTCGGTGCTTCGCGGCCATATCGCCGCGCATTTCGCGGCGGACGATCTAACCGAGGTCGCGCTATCGGGGGGGCGATTGCTGCTCCCCCGAATTGCCCTTCCCATCGGGCGCACGGTCACGCTCAGGATCGCCGCGCGGGAGGTGATCGTCGCCAGCACACGGCCCGAGGGGTTAAGCGCGCTGAATGTGCTGCCCGCGACGGTGACGGCCGTGCGGGAGGGGTCTGGTCCTGGTGCAACGCTTGGCCTGGCCATTGGGCGCGATGTTGTGCTGGCGCGGATCACGCGCCGCTCGCTTCGCGCGCTGGCGCTCTCACCCGGCTCGGCCTGCTATGCGATCCTAAAGTCAACGTCGATCGCCCCAGACGATGTGATCCCCGAAACCGGCGGTGACGGCCCGACCATAGA
>CALCPC010000903.1 GCA_937900975.1 uncultured Paracoccaceae bacterium | reverse complement strand
CGGGCGAAGTCGAGGAATTTCATCGCGCGCCGTCCCGTTGGTATCGCCAGCCTGGCACGACGGCGTTGCGCGCGACGCTAAAGACCGTCCCTTCGCCCAGATAGGCAAAACCGGCCTTGGTCAACACCCGGGCCGAGGCCGGATTGTCCTGAAAGACCCGTGCCGAAAGCCGCTTATGGCCCAGGGCCAGACCGGTCTTAACCACCGCGTCCACGGCCTCTGTCGCGAAGCCCGTCGACCAGAAAGGGGCGCCGACCCAATAGCCGATCTCGCCAGTTTCGCGCAGCGTGATAAGGCCCACAAGCTCCCCCTCGGAAGAGCCGCGATGGTCCATCGCCCAAACCTGCGCGCGGGTGCGCAGCGTGCTGTCGACAAAAGCCTCGGCCGAGCCCGGCGGATAGGGATGCGGGATCGACGCGGTCATCCAGGCCACCCGACGGTCGCCGGCGTAAAGCGCGATAAAGGCGGCATCCGCGCGTCGCAGCGGTCGCAGCCGCAGACGCGCCGTGACGCGGCACTCATCCTCAACGCTGTCCATCCTGATCTCCTTCTCGGCAGACCCTGCACCGTCCCGGTCTCTGGCGCAAAAACAAAAAAGGCCCGGTCGCCAGGACCGGGCCTCCGCATCGTGCGGGATGGGTCCCGGTCTACTCGGCAGCCTCCGCGCGTGGCAGCACAGAAATGAACGTGCGGCCCTTCACGCCCTTGTGGAACGTCACCTGGCCTTCCGCCACGGCAAAAATCGTATGGTCGCGGCCCATGCCGACCCCGGCGCCGGGCCACCATTTGGTGCCGCGCTGGCGCACGATGATGTTGCCTGGGATAACAGCCTCACCGCCGTATTTCTTCACGCCCAGCCGCCGTCCGGCGCTGTCGCGGCCGTTGCGCGAGGAACCGCCTGCTTTTTTATGTGCCATCTCGTCGTCTCCTCTTACGCGCTGACGATATCGGTTATGCGCACCTTGGAGAGGTGCTGGCGATGCCCACGCTTGCGCTGCGACGAGTGCTTGCGCCGGCGTTTGACAAAGGAAATGGTCTTCGGCCCGCGCAGTTGCTCCACAACCTCCGCCTTGACCAAGGCGCCTTCGACCAGCGGCGTCCCGATGGTCGCGGTTTCGCCGCCGAGCATCAGAACCTCACCAAATTCAACCGTTTCTCCGACTTGCGCGACCAGTTTCTCAACCGTCACGACGTCGTCTTTGGCAACTTTATACTGCTTGCCCCCAGTTTTCATGACCGCAAACATCTGCGCCCCTCCATCTCGCGTCCTGTGGCAGATCCTGACGATCGTTTCCGCCGCATACGCGGCGCCTCGGACAGCGGTCCCCGACCGTGGTCGGATGCGTGTAAAAACAGGGTCAAACCCCTGCGGAGGCTGCTTAATGCGCGGGTTGAGTGTCCCTGTCAATGGGTGTTCGCCCCGTCTGTGCCCGCTCAATCGCTGCTCTGTGCGCCGACCGCGCCGCGCGGGCCGATTTTTTCCTTGCCGTCCGCGCACCCGCCCCCTACACAACCGCGACGCGCCGGCGCCGTCAGACCCCGGCGCGTCTGTCAGGATGGGTGGCCGAGTGGTCGAAGGCGCCGGTCTCGAAAACCGGTAAGGGGGCAACTCCTTCGTGGGTTCGAATCCCACCCCATCCGCCAGTATCTTCACGCGCTGTTGCCTCTGGCACGCCGGTCGATCCGGAAGGCCAGCTACCGCTTCGACCATCCGCAAACCGCGCTCAGCTTGCCGGGCGCGAAGCTTCGGAAAAAGTGTTAGCAGCCTTGGAGCGGGTGGCGATTGGGCCAAAAGCGGTCGCGAACCCCGCCCAGCCCGATGTCTGCGCCAGATCAGGACCGGTTGCCGCCTTGCGCAGGTGACCAAAGTGGTCGGCCGGGCAAAGGGCGTTTCCGATGGTGTGATCCAAGCTCCGGATCAGAGGCACGCGATAGGGGCGGCGCCGGTTGCGCGGGGCACGACCAAGGCTTCCAGACCCCGGGGTTTGAGCGTCTGCAACGATCCAAACGGCTCTCAGCCTGGCTAGTTGCTCGGCCCAGGGCGGCAAAGGCCAACTTGAGGGATCGCGACACTCGTCCGGCCAAAGACCGCGCCGAAGGGGCCTTGGATCTCACCTGGCTGGGGCCTATCCACCGGGCAACCCAGCCGCGCGCAAACGGGGCCCGGACCCAACCGACCCGGGCGAAGCTTTGCAGCGGGGCCTTCCCGAACCCCGCGGGATGCGCGCGCCAAAGGGCATGCGGCCCAAGGGCAAACCCGGCCTTGGCGCGGGGACGGGCCCGGCGTCGCCCGCCCGTTGGGACGCTGCCTTAGCGCGGGAAACTAGCGGCGGTCGCGCAGCAGTGGGCGTTTGCACCACGGAGCGATTTCGGCGCGCAATTGGGCAAGATGGGCGAGGCGGCGGTCAAGCTCGGCCTCCAACCGGCGCGACACCTGGATGAGCATAAGATCCGTCCCTGTGGCACGGGGCTCGCCGAGGGCGTGCGCATATCCAACCCGTGGGGCCGCGCGCTGGGACACGCTCACCCGCATCGCCGCGGTGCGCCGTTGGGCCAGGACGATTAAAAGATGGGTCCGAAGATCCACGATCTCTGCCTCAACCCCGGCAGCGTGCCGGTGCTGGACCCAACAGGTGCCAACCATCGCAGGCAACGCCCCCCAAGCCCAAACGGGCACTGGCGACAGTATGAACCCGATCAAAGCCAAAAGCCGCATAGGGCTCAGGATGGGTGCAAGTTGGTAAAGACATCATTAATTCCGAGGCCGCGCGCGCCCCGCTTTGCTGGCGGGCCGAAGGGTTCAGTTGGGATCCGCCAAAAGCGCCTCGGCGGCGGCGCGGTCAGCCTTGGTATAGCTGCGCCCCGCGCAAACCTCGGCATAGTCGCGGGCCAGGGCGCGGCGCGCCTCCAGCGTTTCGCGCCGTTCGCTGTCCAAAGCGGCGCCCGTGGCCTCTGCCGCCCGAAGCTCTGCCCCATAGGCCGCATAGGTCGCGGCCGCGCCAGCGTCGATTTGCGCGGTCGGTCGCAAGGTTGCGCGGCGCAAACGCAGCTCATCCACCGCGGCGCGCAAAAGCCGGTCCCGCGCCGCGAGCGCATCCAAATCGCCGTCAAGCTGGTCCATCGCTGCCGCGCGCGACAGGCAATCGGCCAGCGCCGTCACGCCCAAAGCCGGCGGCACGGGCTGAGCAAACGCTGCCGGCGCCAGGAGAAGGAGCCAAATCCGCATGATGCAACGCGTCTAGCACGGCGGCTGTTACGGAGGCGTAAAACGCGCGCGGGCGGCGGCCTTCACCAAAAGCTCCGCTGAAAAGACACCCGCATCGCAGGCCGCGACATCACCGGCATCGCGGCCTCGGCGAAACCATGCCGCCCGCGCCGCCAACCCGATGCTGACACGCGGGCCGTTCCGCAGCGGCGCCGCGCCCCAATGCGCCCCAGTAAAGGGCTCGTCCCGGAACCAGGTTTCGGGATCGCCCGCGCCGCGCCCGAACGCAAACCCGTGCAAAACGCCCGCGATACACTCCACCTGCCCGGTCACCATCCCCCGATACGCGGCTTCCCGCGCCCGGTCGGTCAAGATCCGGGCCAGCGCAATATCGGCCACACCGTGCTGAACCTGTGCTGCATGCCCATAAAGATGCGCCAGCATATACCCCGCCGCCGCGGTCGAGCCGGCGCGCGCCGCCAAATCCGGCACCCGCAGGATCCGATTGCTTCGCGCGCAATACTGCACGCTTGAATTGCTGTCGCCGCCGCCCCCGCAAAGCCCGGCGATATCCCGCGCCACGATCACGGGCGGCATCTTTGGAAAATAGGCCTCAGCCACGGCGACAAGGCGCTCGAGCGGGTCCGCCGCAGCCAGCACCGGCGTCCACAGGAGGGCGAGGAGGAGAAGACCGCGCATATCAAGGCCTTTGCCATACGGGCGGGCACGAAGATAGGGCGCAATACGCCTTGGCGCCCGGCGGCGAACACTTTAGGGGAGGCGCCATGACGCCCAACAACCCCCTTCGCGCGGCGCTATGGATGATGATCGCCGTGCTGTCCTTTACGGCGATGGCGTTGGCTGGGCGTGCACTCGGCCCCTATCACGATACGCTTGAAATCCTTTTCTTCCGCCCGCTCGTCGGGATCGTGATTGTGTTGGCCATCGGCGGGCTGGCCGGGACGCTGGGCCAGATCCAAACCACCCGGCTTGGTCTGCATGGCCTGCGCAACAGCTTTCACTTCGCGGGTCAAAACCTTTGGTTTTATGCCGTCACCGTGCTGCCGTTGGCCCAGGTTTTCGCGCTCGAATTCACCACGCCGATCTGGGTCGCCCTCCTCTCCCCCCTGTTTTTGGGCGAGCGGCTGACCGGCACCCGCATCGGGGCTGCGACGCTGGGCTTTCTGGGCGTTCTGATCGTCGCCCAACCCCAGGCGATGACGATCAGCTGGGGCGTCGTGGCGGGGGCGTCCTGCGCGCTGGCCTTTGCGGGGACGTATATGACCACCAAGGGCCTGGCGCGGCACGAAAGCACGACCTCCATCCTGTTTTGGCTGGCGATCATGCAGGCCATGATGGGCGCGGTGGCGGTCTTTGCCGATGGTCGCGTCGCGCTGCCCACGGGCGACACGCTGCCGCTTTTGATCCTGATCGGGTGCTGCGGCTTGCTCAGCCACTATTGCATCACGACGGCGCTTCACCTCGCCCCCGCGACCATCGTCGCCCCGTTCGAGTTTGTGCGCCTGCCGCTGGCCGCCTTTATCGGATTTCTGTTTTACGAAGAACGGCTCGGCGCGGCGATCTTTCTGGGCGCGGCGCTGGTCCTGTCGGCGAATTTCATCAACATCCGGGCCGAGCGTCGACCCCCGCACCGAACGCCTTGAGAAACCTTTCGCAGGCGCAGCATTCATGCTAACCGCCCCGCAACGACATCCATCACGAAGCAGGAGACCGCAATGAATATCGACAAGATCCCCGCTGGCAAAAATCCCCCCGACGACATCAATGTCGTCATCGAAATCCCGGGCGGGGCCGCTGGCGGGGCACCCGTGAAATACGAGATCGACAAAGACAGCGGCGCCATTTTTGTCGACCGGGTGGTCAACACTCCGATGTTCTATCCCTGCAATTACGGCTTCGTGCCCAACACGCTGCACGCCGATGGCGCCCCCACTGACGTGATGGTGCTGAACGATTATGCGCTAATGCCGGGATCCGTGATCCGCTGTCGCCCCGTCGGCGTTCTGAAGATGGAGGACGATGGCGGCATGGACGACAAACTGATCGCCGGGCAGGTCGTAAAGGTCGATGCGGTCCAGGCCGGCATCCAAGACCTGGACGATGTGCCCCAGAAAACCCGCGACCGGATCAAGCATTTCTTTGAACACTACAAAGACCTTGAGGAAGGCAAATGGGTCAAGGTGATCGGCTGGGGCGACAAAGCCGAGGCGCGCGAAATTTTGCAGACCTCACTTGATGCGATGAAAAAGTAATTTGCGCGCGGGTGCCGAAAATCGCTGCGCCCGCGACGTCGCAAAAAGGCCAGGGTCGGCCACGAATTTCGGGGCTGACGCCACGTCCTTCTTCCAATTCTTCCGAATTCCGCGCTTTGTGACAAAAAAATAAACTCGTCGCGGAGGAAGACATGACCCCCAAATTTCTCGGTGTGGCTGGCGCCTTGCTGGCCACAACCTCGACGGCGTTCGCCGGAGGGTTAGAGCGGGCGATCCCGTCCATCAGCCCGCTTTTCGAAGACGGCACCTATCTGGAATTCAGCACCCAGGTGGTCCTGCCCGATCTCAGCGGCGATGACGGTGTGGTGCCAGGCGCGTTTCTTGGCAGCCCGGTCGATTTCCCGATCGCCGGCAACTCTGGCAATCTGTTGGAGGAGTATGTCTCTTTCGGCGCTGCGCTCAAAGGCGATATCGGCGCGCGTTTTTCTTACGCCCTGATCCTCAATCAGCCGCTTGGCGCCAACACCGCTTATCCGACCGATCCCAGCGCCGATGGTG
>CALCPC010000902.1 GCA_937900975.1 uncultured Paracoccaceae bacterium | reverse complement strand
GGGACCCCAGCCACGCGCGAGCGGCGCGGGACCCCAGCCACGCGCGAGCGGCGCGCGATGCTAACGGGCGACGGGCGCCCGATCACGCCGGCCAATGTCCTCGGTCCCGGCTGTAACAATCAGCCCTGTGTCACGCCAACATGTCCCGCACCCTCACAGCTATGGCCGGAGCGTCGCAAGTCGGGGGTGGGCGACCGCAGCCCGCGGTGCACCCCAAACAGTCGGACCGGATCCATGGGCTGCCCGTGCCATCCGGCGGGCCCAACGGGTGCGACGATGGGCCGAAAGCGCCGCTTAGGCGCCATGGGATCCGCCGGCAGCGGCATCGGGTGCAGCAATGCGGTCCGCATGGTCAACGCTTGCACCGGGGACGGCACAACCAATGAGGGCTGTCAGCGCGGGACAGGCTACGCTCGCCGGCGTAGTCCCGGAACCGCCGGCCGCCGGACCCATTCGGGCGCCCTAATCCGCCACGGCGGCAGGCTTGAAGTGAGCAAGGATGGGTGCCCGCGCGGCATGTGTATCGCGGGGCGGAGCCGCGACAAAGGCAGTGCGGGCACGCGCAAAAAAAGCGGGAACAGGCCTCGCAGTGGTGCTTTGTGTGGCAGAGCCGGCCCGCACGCCACAGGCGGCACGCGACAGCGGGGTGACTTTGGCAGCAAAAGCGGTCAGCGCGACATGGGTCGTCTCCGCTGCTGGAAGAGCGCGGGCAGCCCTGTCCGCTTGGGCAAGCGTGGCAACAAAGTCAGAGCGAACAGTCCCTATTGCGCAGGGCGTTCGGCCGCGCCCGGAGTTCGGGCCCGCATCGCCTGCGCGGGCGTGGCCCGCAAAACAGGGTCTCTAGCCCGCGCAGACTGCTGGGCTCCGGTGCAGAAAGGCGGCTTTGCGGGGAACCAGGGCAAAGCTGCAGGTCGGGACATCCGGGGCAGGCGTGTTCAGAGGGGTCTCGCGCACCAGAGGCGCGGCGCGGGCAGCGCTAGAGTAAGGGGGGGCACAGGCATCGGTCGTTTCCTGCACGGCCCCGGGGAAATGGGGCTTGATGTCGGCGCAGGGTGCTCTGGCCGCGCTGGCGGGTTCAGCAGCACCGTGAGCGAACGCAGCGTCGGTTGCGGAACCGGCGCGAGGATCTGTTGTTTCGCGCGCGGCCCCGGCGGATCGGCTCATGCCGTTGGCGATGGCTGCTTGGGCCGCAAGCTTTGCGTTGGCCGATGCAGCGGCACCGCTCACGAACGCCACGTCTGTTGTGGAAACGGCGCGTGCAGCGGTCGTTTTGCGCGCTGCCCAGGCGGACTGTCCCTTGCCTTCGGCGTAGGCTGCTTGGGCCAAATACTTAGCTTAGGCCGGTACAGCAGCGCCGCTTACGAAGGCCACGTCAGTTGCGGAGCCGGCGCGAGTATCTGTCGTTTCGTGCGCGGACTCGGCGGACCGGCCTGTGCCGTTGGCTGTTCGGGCCGTATGCGCGGCGTAGGCCAGTGCAGCAGCACCGTGGGCGAGCGCGGCGTGGGTGGCGGTACTGGCGCTGGCACCCGCTGGCTCGTGCGCGGCCCCGGGGTACCGGGCCGTGACCTTGGCGCTGGCTCTTCGGGCCGTATGCACCGCGTTGGCCGGTGCAGCACCGACAACGAACTCAGCTTGGGTTTCGGAACCAGCGCGGGCGCCTTTGGCCAAAGAAGTGGCACACCCTGCTGCGACGCCCCTGGCAAAACGGGCGACATGGGTCTTTCGTATCGGACCCTCATAGCACGTGGCTTGGGTCTTGCGCGCTCTGAAGATCGGCGGAGGATCGCGGACCGCGCCGGGGCGATGCGCGGCACAGGAGACACTGATGCTTGCAACTCCGCACCCAGCCGGCTCTGCGCGTTTGGCGGCAGAGGGTGCGCAAGCGCCCCGGGCGTCGCGGTGCCGGCGCGTTTTGGCCGGCCCACCAGCGCGGGGCGAACGGGGTGGCTGACAATGCCCAGCGGCCCGACGGTCGGAGTGACCGTCCCTTCGGATTGGCGGCAGTCGCCGATAGCGGCCGGGCGCCGGGGCGCAGAGGCAGTTTGGCCGGCTGCCCGGCCGTCGGAATGGCGCGGAGCGGGCGGCATTTTTGCAAGCGCACCGGGCGTGTCGCTGACGGGAGCAGCAGGTCGGCCGCTCAACGTTTCTCCGCGTATATCTGGACGGCATGGCCCTGCCGCGTCGTGGCCCTGCGGCCCTTCGTTGGACACGCCCGAACACGGCCTAAGGTGCCGCGGACGTCTGGTCCGGGTCGCGCGCCAGCGGTTGGCGGTGCGGGCACGTGCCCCGCGCAGGGTGGCAATTTTGAGCTTGCCCAGCGCCGCGTTTGCGGGCCAGGCGCGGCGCGCAACGCTGAACCGCTCGCCGGTTTTCGCGCCGCGTGTTTCCAGCCTTGCACGCGGGGCCATGGCTGCTCTCCCCGCGTCCAACATTCCCGGCTTTGACGCGCGTAAAGGCATGCCGTGCCCGCAGGTTCGCGGTTACGGACGGATCGCTTTCGCCAGTGCCTCCGCCGGTCCGCTTTGGGCGGGTGCGAGGGCGCGCCTGCGGGCAAGCGCATGCGCTAGTGCAGAGACCAGCGCCGCCGCAAGTCCAAGGACAAGGGTGCATGCGGGCGCGGAGGCTCGAACAAAAACGAGCGTCAATGCGCCGGAATGGCCAGAGTTGACGACCTGTGGTGCGGCGAAGAGGCAGTCCAGGGCGCGAACGAACCCAGGGTATATGGCGCGGAGCAGGGCAGAGGCCAGAATGGTCGCCCTGGCTGCGGCAAGGACGCGGACCGGCGCTGCGGCGGCGTGCGCCTGGACTGCCGTTAGTGCTGGGGCTGGGTCAAAAGAGTGGGCGTTTCTTGCGGCGAACCCGACGCCCCCGGCCGTAGCGCTATCTGTGGCACGGGCGATGCCCGGGGCTAAGGCGCTGGAGCGGGCTGGGGCGACGGCTTGCGCCATGGTTGCCGCGAGGGCTAGGGCAAAGGCGCGCGCTGATTTTGGGGCGAACACGACAGCTATGGTTGCCTTGAGGGCGGGGCCGGAGGCGACGGCGAGAACGGCGACGGGGGCCGCGGCCCTGGTTTCGATCATGGCCAGGGCTCGGGGCAGGGCTAAGGCTCGGGCCAAGGCCAAGTCTAAGGCCTGGTACAGGTACAGGTACAAGTCCAGGTCCAGGGCTATATCTTCAGTAGCGGCACTAGGCACGCGCCGAGGCCCGATTTGGGCGGTGGTGTTTGGGGCCAGCGACGCCGCACGAAACGTGGTTTTGGCGCCGCTGGATCCCGTGAGCTTTACACTTGGTTGGAGACCTGGGGCGCGCCCGGATCTTGGGATATCTCGTTCGCGCCAGGGCTGCTTTCAGACGGTGGCGCGATCTCTGCCGTCTACGCCCCACAAGTGCAAGGGTCGGTCAAAGGACGACCGGATAGCGTTGACAGAAGGCCAATCGCGGCCCGTCGTCCGCTCTCGGAACTCCCTGGGTGGGGCGCCACGCCGCAATGCCATCGGGGGTTTGACCCAAGGGCTTGGACGTTTCAACGGGCCTAGTGCTCGGCTCACCCGGGATGCGTGGGATCGACATGTGGCGAGGGCTCTGGCGGCGCCCCGTGTAGGGCCGCCGGCAATTTGCCCGCAGGACAGGCGGCGGCCGACGGGCTGGACGGTGGCGCGGCACACCAGAACGACGTCGCACGGACCGCCGTCCGTGTACGCCTTGGTCGTTAGAAAAGCGCGCCAAGCCGAAACTGCGCCGGCGCTGTGGACAAGCGCCGCGATGGCTGAACGCACAAAAACCGCGCTGCCCTTGGGGGCGGGAAGCGGCGCTCTGGCAGCTTCGATTGCGGCTTTGGCCCATGAAGACGCGTGGCGCCTTCGGCAAGGTGCAGCGGCATGGCGTAAGCTGCGCCTTGCGGCATGGCGCGAAGCGGCTTCTGCGCAACCCTTGGAGGCTTTCCCCGCAGCCCACGCGGTCGTGGGCATGGCGGACGAGCCTGCGCCGGCCCCAACAGCTTTGGCGGCTGGCAAGGATGGTGCGTTGCCAGCGGACCGGAGAAATCTCCCCGATGCGTCCGGTCGGACCCATGGGGCGACGGCGTATGCGCCGCGCCGCAGGAAAGACCCGGCGGGCGCGCAAACGACCCTGGCCGCGGCGGACACCAAGATGCGCCTGGCAAGGATCTCGGAGACGCAGGCTGGATCCGTGCCCGGCGCCCGGGCTGGATCGGCCGCGCCAAGCGGCCGGCGTGGCGCTTTGCCGGCCCGCTCCGATTTACGCGGCGCGACGGGGAGATGGCGGGCGGTCGAGGACCGCTTGGGCCAGGGCGCTCGCGCGGCCTTGGGGCCTGCTGGCGCGGTCGGTTTTGCGTTGGATGCTGCGGGTGCCAAAGGCCGCCTTGCAGAGGCGCGCTTGCGGCCACGTACACCGGCGCGCGATGAACTGGGACCCCCGGTTCGGGTCCGGCGAGCGGTCCACCGCCAAAGGGCGGGGCGGCGCGAGAGCCCAGGGTCACCGGCTGCCGTTCGGGTTGGCCGTTTGGTCTGGGTTGGACGGGTTTTGCGAGATGCCCGGCGGCGTGCGGCAGCGCGGCGCTCAGGCGTCCGCCTCACAGGCGCCGTCGCGGCTAGCGGCGTGGGGTGGACCCGCGAGGCTTTGTGCGTCGTCAGGTTGCCGAGGGCCGGGTGGCATCTCGGGATGGCGGCTGGCCCCGTCGCCTGGGATCCGGGGGTTATGCGGGGGGGCCGGTGGCGTGCGGTAGCGTGGCGCTCAGGCGTCGGCCATACACGTGCAGTGTCGGCGTGGACCGGTGAGGCTTTGTACGCCGACAGGTTGCCGAGGGACGGGCGGCATCTTGGGGCGGCGGGCGGCCTTGGAGAGGCTTGTCAAGTTTGGCGCGTTTTAGCGACTGTCCAAGGGCGGGCGCCGGGGCAGCGCCAGGGCTTGGCGGGTGGCCTCGTCGCCTGGGTTGGCCGGGGTTTGCGGGGGGCCGGGTGGCGTGCGGCAGCGTGGCGCTCAGGCGTCGGCCATACACGTGTTGTCGCGGCTGGCGGCGTGGCGTGGAACGGGCAGATGTTGTACGTCGACAGGTTGCCGAGGGACGGGCGGTATCTTGGGATGGCGGCTGGCCTTGGAGCGGCTTGCTCGGCTCAGGTTTGGCGCGTTCTAGCGACTGTCCAAGGGCGGGCGCCAGGGAAGCGCCTGGGCTTGGCGGGTGGCCTCGTCGCCTGGGATGGGCGGGTTTTGCGGGGGGGCCGGTGGCTTGCGGCAGCGTGGCGCTTGGGTTTGGGCTTGGCGGCGTCCGATTGGGTTGGCCCTGTCTCCCGGGTTGGGCGGGTAGTGGGCGTTGGCCAGACGCGCGCTTTGGGCCGGCGTTTGGGCGTCCGAAGCGGCGGCGATGCCGATCTCGCCCCCGGCTTTGCTTTGGGTTTCAGAGACATTGGGCAAAGGTCGTTTGCTGCGCGTTTCGAGATGCCCATGCCAACCGCAAATGATACTTGCTTCTACGGGGTTGCGTTGTCTCTGGCTGTTGCGCGACGGTCTTTGTCCCCGGGCGCAGCCCCGCTGGTCGCTGTGCCCCCCGGCCTCTCGACCAGCGCTCAGTCGGGACTGGCTAATACACATCTGGGCCAGGCCGGAGGGCGCGCATTCCGCCCGCTGGGCGCCGAAACCGTCTATCTTGCGCGTCGCAACGGGTTGCGCTTGGTTGTGGCCCGAGGGTGGGCTTTGGCACAGCATTTAGGGCCAGGTTCGGGCGCCGCCGAAGCGCATGCTTTGGCAGCGTGGCTTTGCCCGGCTTTCACGGAGTTTGCCGGTGCCGCGTACATCTGCGCTTTTGCGCCCCGTGCGCCTGGCCCCGTGTCCCGCGCAGGGTCGGATTGGGTCGCTGCCGGGCGGTGCGCCCCGGAAAACCCGTTGGCGCGCGGTTTTTGGACCTTTGACGCGCGCGATCTAGTGGCCTCCGCCGGGTTGGACAGCGCAGGGCGGCTGAGCAGGCGCCGGGTCGCGGACCGTGCCGGCGGTTGGGGTTGGCGGATGGGGTTCGGCGCAGATTCTCGGGGAAGTTAGGGCAGCGCAAGCTTGTCGCTGACGCTCTTGCAGAGGGCGCCAAGGCTCGGCTGCCTGCGGCATATGCCAACCGGCGCCGCTTGGCTCTGCGTTCGGGGCCGGGCGAGATGGACGCTGACGCGGCGTGTTCCACCCTGTTCGTCTCGACCCTCACGGCTGATGCCGAACGGGGTTTAAGGGCGTGCGACGGCCCGGGTGCGCACGCGGCCATCGCGCGCCGTTTCAAAGCCAAGATCAGGGCGGAGCCCGAAAACGCCGGCGGTTGCGCGGTTGGCGCTGGCCGGTGTGCGGACGTTGCGCGCGGCCGCGCGGCCGGCCTTGTGTCGGGTCTGCCTTTGGCCTGCGGGTCCCGTGGGGACGATCGTCAGAGTGTCAACGCGCCCTGGCGCAGGGCGCACGCTCCGCCGGGATCCCGGTCTGGCGGTGAGCGCGGCGACGGGGCGCCTTTGTTCGAGGGATGGGGGACTGGCCACCCGGGCGCTGGGCGGAAAGGCCTTCTGCTGCGCCCGCTAAAAAGCCTGCGCCAGACCGGCGCGCGGATTTGGCGACCGGCGACGGGGCTGCGCCGGCGCCGCCTGCCAGCCCAGCGCTGGCGGCCGACCGAAGACGGGGCTAGGGCTACCGGACTGCGCGACGGCCCTGGTTGCGGACCGAGGGCGGCCGCCACCGCCTCCGCCGCCCGGGCCAGGCTGCTGGATGGGCGCAGCACCGCCGGGTGTCCACGCCCCGGTGGGGCGTTTCAGAGATTGGCGCGGCACCCGCCCCCAGTCCGAGCGATGTGCGCCCGGCTATACCCAAAGGGGGCGCGCCCGCGCCCGAAACAGATCCCCTTCCCCTCGACCTCAGAAAGCGCGTCTCACGGCCTGGCTCAGGCGTACCCGGACCGCATCTGTCATCCGTTTGCCGCGGGCCGTATGGCGGGTGTCCTGATGCGCCGGTTTGGTGTCCGAT
>CALCPC010000901.1 GCA_937900975.1 uncultured Paracoccaceae bacterium | reverse complement strand
TTGAACGCGTTTTCTGATGATGACTGACCTGCTTTGAACGGAAAATGCTCTAAAGAGAGTGTGCTGGCTTGGGTCACAGCGTTTCGCGGAATATCCAACACATCGAGCCCGCCCAGAACGCGGTGAACGCTCTGATTTCAGGCAGCGCTATCGGATTTAGGTTTCTTCAAAACGGCTTACGCCAAAGACTTATAGCGCATCCGCCACACTTGCCGGCATAGATCTGGCCCGGTATGGCCGCGGGCGAAACGCACCGTTAAACGTTGACGCTATAACGGTGGCGGCCGCGGTCCGACCGCCCGAACGCACCGCGCCATCCCTGCGCCCCGATCAGGATAGACCCCCATGCTTCGAATTGCTGCCTTCGCCACGCTTCTTCTTATCGCCGGATGCGGCGTGCCCTTCGTCCCCCTCGTCTAAGGGCGCATGGGGCCAGATCACATGGGCGAATGACCCGGCTGTGTTGCCCCGAACATGACCAAGCGGGGCCAGGCGGCGTCCATCGGCGTCTTCTGCCTCGAAAAGACGTGCATCGGTTTCGGCCTCGCGCTCCGGCTCGGCCAGGGTGGCATAGTGAAACTCATGTCCGCGCAGCACCGCAGAAACCGGCGCACCGTCCGCCGGGCGTAAGGTGCGATAGCCGAGCGTCAGGCGCCGTTTGGCGAAACTGGTCTCCACCGGCAAAAGGTCCAGCATCCGGTGCGCCGTGCCCTCCGCGTCGCGCAGCGTTCGCCCAAGCACCATATAGCCCCCGCATTCCCCGTAGATCCGCGCGCCCCGCCGGGCTGCCGCCAGCATCCCCCGGCGGAACAGGGTCGCCTCGGCCAGCGGTTTGGCATGCAGCTCCGGATAGCCGCCGGGCAAAAGGATGACATCTGCATCGCTGTCCGGCGCCTCATCGGCGAGCGGTGAGAACACCTGATCCTGCGGCGCCGTCCCCCAACCGAGATGCGGGTAGGCAAACCGAAAGGCACGATCCTGCGCTACGGCGACCTTCCGTGTGGATGGCGGCGGCAGACCCGTCATCCAGCCCAGTCCATCGACCGGTGCAGCCTTGTGGTGGGGCAGCGGTTCCATCGCGGCCAGCACTCCGGCAAGGTCGACGCCCGCCGACACGCTGTCGGCAGCGCGCGCGATCAGCGCATCGAGGCCCGTGATCTCCTCGGCCTGCACCAGACCCAGATGCCGCTCTGGCACCGAAAGCGCAGGATCGCGGCGGATCTGGCCAAAGACACGGATACCGGCGCGCTGCGCGGCTGCCGCCAACAAAGCGTGATGCCGGTCCGAAGCGACGCGGTTGAAGATCACGCCCATCAATCGAAGCTCGGGCCTGAGGACGCGCAAGCCAAGCGCCGGCAACACCGCCGAAGCGCCGGCCCGGGCAGCGTCCAGCACCAAAAGCAGGGGCGCGCCCAGCGCCACGGCGAGATCCGCCGCCGACCCCGCAGCCTCTCGCCCCGCGCCATCGACGGCGCCGACCGCGCCTTCCACGACCAAAAGATCCGCCGCGGCGGCATCGGCCAGACCGCGCAAAACCGGGCCCGGCATCGCCCAGGCGTCCAGATTGCGCGAGGGCCGGCCCGTTGCGCGGCTGTGGAAGGCGGGGTCGATATAGTCGGGCCCGCTTTTCGCCGCGGCGACGCGATGCCCATAGCGGCTCAGCGCGCGCAAAAGGCCGAGGGTGACGATCGTTTTGCCCGCGCCGGAGGTCGGCGCCGCCAGCACCAGCGCTTTCATGCGCTTTCGGACCGGCCCCGCGTGGCCAGAGGATCCAGCGCGCGCGGCGGCACCCCGGCAAGCTGCGCCATCCAGTCCAGGCTTTGACGCAGCCGCACAACTTCGCCGATGCAAATGATCGCGGGCGGGCGCAGCCCGGCCGCAGTGACATCCGCCGCCGCCGTGGCCAAGGTCGTTTCCAGAACCCGCATATCGGGGCGTGAGGCGTTGGTGACGACGGCGACAGGCTCCCCCCCCCGCCGGCCCGCCGCCATCAGCCGCGCGGCGATCTGATCGAGATGCTTAATCGCCATGTAAAGCACGATGACGGGAGAGCCCTGCGCCAGCGCCGCCCAATCCAGCGCCGCCGGCGCCAGCCCGTGCTGATCGTGCCCAGTCACGAAGGTCACACATTGATTGGCATCGCGATGGGTGGCCGGGATCCCGGCATAGGCCAGCCCGCCGATCCCCGCCGTGATGCCCGGCGTGACCCGAAACGGGATCCCGGCTTCGACCAGCGTCTGCGCTTCTTCGCCGCCACGCCCAAAAACGAAAGGATCGCCGCCCTTCAGCCGCAAAACCCGCGCGCCGCTTTGCGCCAGGTCGATCAGCCGCAGCGAGATCGAGCGCTGCTTGGGCGACGGTTTGCCGCCGCGCTTGCCGGCATATTCCAGCCCCGCGCCCGGCCGCCGCCAGGCCAGAATACGCTCGTCGACAAGCGCGTCATAGACAACGACATCGGCCTGGCGCAGCGCGTTAAGCCCATGCAGCGTCATCAGGCCCGGATCGCCGGGCCCGGCCCCAACCAACCAAACCAAACCCGGCGGGAAAAGCGGCCACAGCGCATCGGGGAGAAGATCATCCGTCATACCGAAACCCTAAGCCCCCACACACGTCCTGACGAGGCCGGAAACGACCGTCGCGCGCGCAAATCCGCGCGCCGCGGCGGCTGGCGCTGCCTCTGCCCAATTATGGCGCGCGTCGATTGGCCCCCCAATGATGCGGCCAGTGCAAGGACCCGCCCGGCCCGGCTGGGCCCGGCCCGACGCAGCGGCCCGAAGGGTCTCTGAGGAGGGCCGCCGCCGGATCGCTTAGCGGCCGCGCGTGTCGGGCGCCGACGCTGGCCCTCGGGTCTGGCAACGCCTAAACTCAGCCCATGACACGGCTGCAAACGGATCGGGGCGCGCTGCGCACGGGGTTCACCACCGGCGCCTGCGCGGCGGCGGCGGCGCGGGCCGCTGCGACGGCACTCTTCACCGGTGCGTTCCCCAACCCCGTCGGCATCACCTTGCCGCGCGGCGAGACCCCCGTTTTCGCGCTGGTTGAGGCCGAGTTGCGGCCCAACGCGGCCAGCGCTGCGGTGCGCAAGGATGCGGGCGACGATCCCGACGTGACCCATGGCGCGCTGATCCGTGCCACCGTCCGCCCCGGAAACGCCGGCCAGGGCATACTGCTTTGCGCCGGCGATGGCGTCGGCACCGTCACCCGGCCGGGCCTCCCCGTCGCCCCTGGCCAACCTGCGATCAACCCCGTCCCCCGCGCCATGATCGTGGCAGAGGTCACTGCCGCCGCCGTCGCGGCCGGGCAAATCCGCCCCCCGGATCTGAGTATCGAGATCGCCATCCCCGGTGGCCGCACACTGGCAGAGCAGACCTGGAACCCCCGGCTCGGCATCTCAGGCGGGCTCTCTATCCTTGGCACAACCGGGATCGTTCGGCCCTATTCTTGTGCCGCTTGGATCGCCTCGATCCACCGCGGCATCGACGTGGCGCGGGCAAACGGTCTGACCCATGCGATCGGCGCCACCGGCGCCACGTCCGAGCGTGTGGCGCAAGCGGCCTACCATGTGCCCGACCATGGCATGCTGGATATGGGCGACTTTGCGGGCGGTCTTTTGAAATACCTCCGCCGCCACCCGATCCCACGGCTGACCCTGGCCGGCGGCTTTGGCAAGCTGACCAAACTGGCCCAAGGTGCGACCGACCTGCATTCGGCGCGCAGCCAGGTCGATTTCCAGGCCCTCGCGGACACCGCCGCGGGTCTGGCCGACGGCGCGCGCATTGCCGGGGCCAACACCGCGCAAGAGGCGTTAGAGATCGCGGGCCCCAGGCTGGCCCGCCGGATCGCTGAACGGGCCTGCGCAACGGCCCAGGATGTGCTTGCCGATGCGCCCGTGATGGTCGATGTCCTGATCGTCGACCGCCAAGGGCGGATTGCCGCCAACACTGCCAGCCCGAAAGAGGATCCCACATCATGACTGCCGCAATCCCGCACCGAAAGGGCGCTGCGCCACAGGACCGCGCCCGATGACCGTCTTGCTTCTTGCTGGCACGGGCGAGGCGCGGCGCCTGGCTCAGATCCTGGCCGAGGCGGGCGTCGCGGCGCAGGCGTCCTTGGCCGGCGCGACCGAGACGCCGGCACCGCTGGCCATTCCGGTGCGCTCCGGCGTGTTTGGCGTCTCCAATGGCGTGGCATGCTGGAGTCGCCGGCACAAATTCCCCGCGATCCTTGATGCCACGCATCCCTTTGCCGCGGGGATCTCGGCCAATGCGGCGCAGGCCGCGCGGTTAAGCGAGACGCCCTATCTCCATTTCCGCCGCCCCGCTTGGACGGCGGGGCCAGGCGACTGCTGGTCGCATTACCCAACGCTGGCCGCGGCAGCGCAGGCCCTGCCAAGCGGAGCGTCGGTCTTTCTGGGCACGGGAAAAACCTCCCTCCCCGATTTTTCGCCGCGCACCGACCTGAAACTTACGCTGCGCGCGCTGTCCGCGCCCGACACGCTGCCCACCCATGTGACGCTGGTGCTGGCGCCGCCCGGCAAGGCGGCAGAGACCGAAATCGCGCTTTTCAAGTCGCTGGGGATCACCCATCTCGTGGTCAAGAACGCCGGCGGTCCACTGGGCTTCGCCAAGCTTGAGGCGGCGCGCAGTCTTGGCTTGCCCGTCCTGGTCGTCGACCGCCCGCCGCCGCCGCCCGAAACCCGAACCGCCTCGGCCCCGGCGGCGGCGTTGACCTGGCTTGCGGGATATCTGTCTGCGGAAGTCGCAAACCGGCTGAGGGACGCCGCGCGGGGAACTTGACACCCGCTTCGTCCACCTGCGATGACAGTGCGACGAGGTTCCTGCCGGACCGCCAAACGTGCGGTGCATGGATAAAAGGGAACGGGGACGGCGCCGCCCCAGATCGGGGGCGCCGGGACCCGGCCGCCCCCGCGACTGTCAGCGGTGAGCGGATGTCTGACAAAACCCACTGGTGCCCCGGCACTGGGAAGGGAGGCATCCGCCGCGACCCGCGAGCCAGGAGACCTGCCTCGGGAAGACAACCGCAACGTCGTCGGGTGTGACGACAGGGAGACAGATCATGCCTATCGATCCTGGCGTCGTCACAGGCGCCAAATGCCGGCTCAGCGCCGCCGCCGCGGCCAGTGCTGGCGCCTGGTTTCTGCGCCGCGCGGGCGGGCCCGCGCTGCTTTTCCGCGCCGGGATATGCACGGCCCTGGTCTTCGGCTTTTTTGAGGTCCTGCCGCCTTCCGCCATCGACCTGTCGGAGGGGCCAGTCCTCTTCGCCTCAACCGTCTTTTTCCTGTTCGGTTTGCTGCCCGCCGGTCTTGGAATGCTTCTCGTTCCCGGCGATCTGCCGGGGGTTTTTGTCGACGCCATCACGCTTTTGATGCCGCTGATCGGCATGGCGGCGCTTGTCAAAAGCAGACTGGCGGGACCGCACGGTGTCACCTACGGCTCTTGGAAAATTGGAAGGCTTTCGGCGGTCTACCGGGCCGGTCTCGCAGGCTGGGTCGGGTTCTCGGTTTTCTACCGGCGCGGTCTTGGGGTCGCGACGCTGATGGTCCCCGCCGCCGGTCTTCTGGTCGTCTTGCGTGTCCCGCAGGTGGATCGCGCAGCCCTTGCCGGGGCAAAGGCGCTGCGCAATCGCGTGGCCGCCGCGCTTCGTTCGGGGCGTCTTTCCCAGGCCGCCTGACCTGCCATCGCCGAAAGCTCGGGCGCCATCTTTTGCCGTGGCACCCTTCGATTTACGCCTGCACAAAGGGGCCGACATGCCTGAAAAAATTCCCGCCACCGTCATCACTGGTTTTCTTGGCGCCGGAAAAACCACCCTGATCCGTCACATGCTTCAAAACGCCGGTGGCCGCCGTATCGCCCTAATTATCAATGAGTTCGGGGACCTTGGCGTCGATGGAGAGATCCTGCGCGGCTGCGGGATCGAGGCTTGCCGCGACGAAGACGTGGTGGAGCTTTCCAACGGTTGCATTTGCTGTACCGTCGCCGATGATTTCGTGCCAACGCTGCAAGCGCTGCTTGCGCGTGATGCGCCGCCCGATCACATCGTCATCGAAACCTCCGGCCTTGCGCTGCCGCTGCCCTTGGTGCGGGCGTTCAACTGGCCCGAGATACGGACCCGCGTCACGGTCGACGGTGTGATTGCGGTTCTCGACAGCCCTGCGGTGCGCGCGGGCCGTTTCGTCGCCGATCTTGCCGCTGTCGAGAAACAGCGCAGCGCCGATGCGACGCTGGATCATGAAACGCCGCTGGCGGACCTATTTGAGGATCAGTTGACCGCCGCCGACATGATCGTCGCCAACAAGGTCGATCTGCTCGCCGCGGGGGAGCTTGCCGCGCTGACGGCCGATCTTAGGGCGCGGGTGCGCCCTGGGGTTCAGATTCTGCCCGCATCGGGCGGCGCCATCGATCCCAGCATTCTGCTTGGCCTCGGTGTCGGAACCGAAACGGCCGCGGCACGCCAGGGCGCGCATGACCGCCATCATGCGAAGGGCCACACACACGATCATACGCACGATGATAAGCATGGGCACGCGCACGATGATGAGCATGGGCATGCGCATGACCATGCGCACCACGACGATCACGATCATGACGCCTTTACCAGTGCGGGCATTGATCTGCCTGAAATCACCGCGCCGGAGGTCCTGCTCGACCGCCTTAGTCTCATCATCGCTGAGCGGGACCTTTTGCGTGTCAAAGGGTTTGCCGCGGTGTCTGGAAAGGCGATGCGTCTGGTGATCCAGGCGGCGGGTCCGCGGATCGAGACGTATTTCGACCGCCCCTTCAGCGCGGAGGAGCCGCGTCGGACGCGGCTGGTCGTCATCGGTCTGGCAGGTCTCGACGCCGCAGCGATTGCCGCCGCTTTGGCCGCCGAACCCGAACCCGCGGCGTGAGCGGAAGGGCGCCCGAAAGGCTGGCCCCATGCATTTGATCGCAGCCCTTCCCGGCGCGGTTCAAGATGGCAGTGCCCCGGTCGATCCGAACCAACG
>CALCPC010000900.1 GCA_937900975.1 uncultured Paracoccaceae bacterium | reverse complement strand
CCGCAGCCGCATGTGCAAACGACATCGATGGCATAGGCCGGCAAATCGAACGCCCCCCCTTGGGCGTCGCGATACATCGCCCCATCGCGGCCAAGCGTCAGGACAACGGCCCCGGTGCCCTGATCGAGAAGAAACTGGGCGATCTCCTCAAAATCCGAAAGACCGGAAAGCGCCATCGCCTCCTCCTCGGATGGCATGAAGTAATCTGTGGCGGATAAAAGTGGGCGGATCTTTTCCAGATCGTCGCGCGTGGACGCGAAGACATCAAGCGTTGTGATAGCGCCACCGGCTTTCGCTGCGGCCATAACCTCCGCCGCGCGCCCCTGGTCCATGGCGTCCATCAGCCCGACGCCGCCGATGTGAAAGATCTTGGTGTCGATCACCCGCGCCAGTGCGGCCTCGTCAACGAAAAACCCCGCCGTCGCCCCGCGCTTGTGAAGCGCTGGGCGCGCGCCATCGGGTCTGGTGGTGACAATCGAAGACGAGGTCATCATCTCGGGCACGCGCTGCATGTTTGCGGTATCAACGCCGAAATCACCGAGGCGGGACAGAACCCAATCCCCCATCAGATCCTGGCCCACGCCGCCCACGGCCTGCACGTTCAGCCCATGCTTTGCCGCCACAATCGCGGCCGACCCGGCAGCGCCCGAGACGGCCAGCGCGAAATCCTCGACAAAATAGGTGTCGCCGCCGGGCGGGATGGCAGTCACCGGCCGGCAGAGCGCGTCGAAGGTGTAAAAGCCCATGGAAGTGTAGTCGAACGTCATCACGTCCCCCTTTAGAACGCGGTGGCGCAGCGCGCGCGGGCCCCGCCGCAAGGCTTGTCGGTCTCCGTTGGCCTATCCATCCCGGCTGGCCTAGCGCAACCTTTGGCCGGTTTCGCTGTCGAAAAGACAGATCCGCGCGTGATCGAGCGCAATCTCGACCGGGCTGTCAAGGGCCGCACGGTAATCCCGGTCCGCCTTCACCTCAATCAGCCCCGACCCCGCCTTCACGCTGAGATAGGTGACGTCGCCCGTCGGCTCGACCCCATAGACCGTCCCGACCAGCGCGGTGCTGCCCGGCGTCACCGTACAATCCTCAGGCCGCACGCCCAGCGTCACGGGGCCGTCGCCAAGGTCGGCGGGCACGGAAAAGCCCGGTGCGTGGAACATCCGATCCTTGACCCGCCCCGCGACCAGGTTCATCGGCGGCGCACCGATAAAGCCCGCCACAAACGCATTGGCCGGGTCGTTGTAGATCTCATCGGGCGTGCCGATCTGTTGTATCGCGCCCGCCTGCATGACCACGATCCGGTCGGCCAGCGTCATCGCCTCGATCTGGTCGTGGGTGACGTAGATCGTGGTGATCTTCAGCGTGCGTTGGATATGCTTGATCTGGACCCGCATATGCTGGCGCAGTTTCGCGTCGAGATTGGACAAGGGTTCGTCCATCAGGAACACATGGGGTTGGCGGACAATGGCGCGCGCCAGGGCCGCGCGTTGGCGCTGACCGCCAGACAGCGCCGCGGGCTTTCGGTCGAGATAGTCCGTCAACTCCACCATCTCGGCCGCGCGACGCACCTGCGCGTCCTGCGCGGCTTTCGGAACCTCGCGCATCCGCAGGGGAAAGCGGATGTTTTCGTAAATCGTCATGTTGGGGTAAAGCGCGTATCCCTGGAACACCATCGCGACGTCGCGGTCGCGGGCGTCGACCTCGTTCATCACTTCGCCATCCATCATGATCTCGCCCTCTGACGGCTCCTCCAGCCCCGCGATCATGCGCATCGTTGTGGTTTTGCCGCAGCCGGACGGGCCGAGAAAAACGACAAACTCCTCATCCGCGATATCGAGATTGACGTCGCGGCCACCCCAAAAGGCGCCCCATTTCTTTTGAATGTTGCGAAGCTCGATCCGCGCCATGGCCTACCCTTTTACCGCCCCCATCGTCAGCCCGCGGCTGAGGTGTTTTTGGATCGCGACCACCACCAGGAACACCGGCAGAAAGGCGATAAAGGCCACCAGCGCAATCGCGTTGTAAATCACCCCGTCCGACCCGCCGGTGAAATTGGCAAGCGCCACGGACATCGTGTAGGCGTCGGGGGTGGAGGCGATCAGCAATGTGAAAAGAAACTCATTGATCGCAAAGATCATGGCGATGACGCTGGCGGTGATGATCCCGGGCAGCACCGCGGGGATGATGATCTCCCACAGAATGCGCAGATCGGAGGCGCCATCGGTGCGGGCCGCGTCCTCTAACTCCTTTGGGATGTCCAGCATGTAGGACCGGATGATCCAGGTCACGAGGCTAAGGTTGATCGCGGCGTAGACGATCATCAACGCCCAAAGCGAGTCGAGCAGCCCCGCATTGCGGAACAGAAAGAAGATCGGCACCGCCACGATCGCCGGCGCCATCATCCGGGTCGACAGGATATAGAACTCGATATCGTCCCGCCCCCGATACTCATAGCGTGAGAGGGAGTAGGCGGCAGGGATGGCCAGCACGAGGTCGATAACGACGGAGCCGATGATGGCGAGGACGGAGTTGCGCAGGTATTTGGCCATCGGCCAATCCTCCCAAATCATCGTCCAGGCATCGAGTGAGAAGGTCGGGATATAGATCGGCTGCGGGGTGATAATCTCGGTCCGCGGCCGCAGCCCGATGGACAGAAACCACAGCACCGGCGCCAGGCAGAAAAGTGCCCAACCGCCCAGGATCAAGTACCGGACAAAGAGGTTTTCGCGCCCCGATCTGCGCACGCTTGCCACCCCGCTAGGCCTTGGCCGAGACGAAGGCGCGTTTGACCACCGTCTGGGCAATGATGATGGTCAGGATCAGCATGATGACACTGGCGGCCGAGGCGTAGCCGAAATTGAAGAACTTGAACCCCGTGCGGTAGATGAAATAGCTGATGGTCTCGGTCCCGAAGGCCGGTCCGCCCTTGGTGATGATGAAAACATTGGTGAACATCGTGGTGATGTCGATGGCGCGCAGCGTCAGCGCCACAACGATGACGGGCCGGATCATGGGCAGTGAGATGAACCAGAAGATCTTGGGCCAAGAGGCACCGTCAAGCCGCGCGGCCTCCTCCACCTCCTCGTCAAGGCCCTGGAGGGCGGCGACAAAAATGATGAACAAGAACGGCGTCCATTGCCACACATCGGCGAGGATCAGGAGGCTCCGGCTCATCCAAATGGAGGATTGGATGGCCAGATTGGTCTCAATCAGCCCAAGCCGGATCAGAATGTCCGAAAAGACGCGTGCGTCGAGGAAGGCGAGTTTATAAATGAAGGCGACCGCTGAGGGCATGAACAGCATCGGGATCAAAAACACGATCCGCCAACCCTGCACCCACGGGTCGCGATAGGCATAAAACGCCAAAAGCAGCGCGAAAAAGCACTGCAACGTCAGCGATATCGATCCAATGACAAGCGTGTTCCAAAGCGCGCCCCAGAACTGATAGTCGACCAAAAGCCGCTCATAATTCTCGAAGCCGACCGGGCGCCAGGGGCCGAACTTGACCGCGTAAAAGCTTTGCGTGATCGCAAAGCTGCCCGGGTAGAGCGTGATGATCATCAGAAAGAGGACCGCAGGCGCCAC
>CALCPC010000899.1 GCA_937900975.1 uncultured Paracoccaceae bacterium | reverse complement strand
CACGGCGCGCAGCGGAAGGTGCGTGCACAGGACGGCGGCGGCGCGGGCAGCGGCGCAGAAGACATCGCCGTCGCAGAGGCCGGGCTGGCCGCCATCGGTGCAGCAGGGGGCTAGGCGGGTTTAAGGGCTGGGGCACCGCGCGCCATGGCAGTGTCAGCCGAGACGAGCCTTGGCAGGTGTCAGGGGCGCCGCGCCGGGCAGGGCGGTATCGCTTCAGGCGGCGATTTGGGGTTGAAACTGGTGTGGTGCCAGGTCATGTTATCGATAACATCAGTGGAAGGAAGCCCATGATCGCAACACCTCCGGCGCAAACCTTTTCTGTCGCGCTGATCGGCGCCGGGGCCATGGGTGGCGCCATCGGCGCCCGGCTTCTGGCCATGGGCAGCGCCCTTCGGATCTTCGATCTGGACCCCGAGCGTATCTCAGCCCTGGTGGCGGAGGGCGGTGTCGGCGCAAGCTCGGCCGCCGATGCGGCGCAGCAAACCCCCTATGTCATCGTCAGTTTGAACGCGGCCAAGATCGTCGAAGCGGCGGTTTTCGGACCCGGCGGCGTCGCTGAAGGCGCCGCCCCCGGTACGCTGATCATCGACATGTCGTCCATCGCTCCCGCAGCGAGGCGGGGCCTGGCGGCGCGGGCGCAGGACGCCGGGCTGCGCTGGGTCGACAGCCCGCGGTCGGGCGGGGCGCCGAAGGCCGCGACCGGCAATTTGACGTTGATGGCCGGTGGCGCGCCCGAGGATGTCGCCGAAGCGCGCGGCGTTTTGAGCCTGGTGGCCAGCAACATCACCCATATGGGCCCGGCGGGTGCGGGGCAGACGACCAAACTGATCAATCAGGTCCTTTGCGGCTTGAATTTCCTTGCCGTGGCCGAGGCCACACAACTGGCGCAGGATGCGGGCGTCGCTGCGGCGAAGCTCCCGTCTGCCTTGGCCGGCGGCCGGGCCGACAGCGCGATCTTGCAGGAATACATGCCGCGCTTCGCCGTGAAGGATTATCGCCGCACGGGCCGGATCGACAACATGGTCAAAGACCTGGCTGCGGTTCAAGATTTGGCGCGCGCCACCCACACCGCAATGCCGTTGACGGCGGTCTGCGCGGAGGTTCATCGCATGTTGACCGCAGCGGGGCTTGGCGGTGAGGATCAGGCCGCGCTGATGGAGTTCTTTCGTGGCCCCGACGCCACGCTTGGGCGCTAACCGGGCCCGGGCGATGGCGCGTTTCGACCTTGCAGCCATCGTGTCGGCGCGATGAAAAAATCGGTGAAGATGGCGGATGTCGCGGCGGCGGCGGGCGTCTCGCCGATGACGGTGTCGCGCGCCTTTCGCAGCGATGCCTCGGTCGGCGGCGCAACGCGCGCGCGGATTTTGCGGATTGCCGACGACATGGGATACGTGTTCGACAGCACGGCCTCGAACCTGCGCTCGCAACGCACGGGGTTTGTGGCGACCACCATCCCATCGCTGAACAACGCCAATTTTGCCGATACCGTGCGGGGGCTGACCGAAACGCTGGCCGATCACGATCTGCAGGTTTTGCTGGGCTACACCGACTACAACACCGCGACGGAGGAGCGGTTGGTCGAGCAATTGTTGCGCCGCCGTCCCGATGCCATCGTCGTGACGGGTGGGACACATACCGCGCGCACCCGCATGCTGCTTGGCGCTGCAGGTGTGCCAGTGGTGGAGATGTGGGATCTGCCGGACGATCCCATCGACTATGTCGTCGGGTTCTCGAATGCCGAGGCGATGCGCCTGATGGTGGCGCATCTCTTCGCGCGGGGCCGGCGGCGGTTTGCCTTTATCGGCGGAGAGGATCGCGGCGACACCCGCGGCGCCGACCGGCGGCGGGGGTTTCTGAGCGCGGTCGGAAAGACGGGGTTGGCGCCGCCGTTTTTGATCTCGGCAGGATCCGTTCCCGTAACGATGCAGGAGGGGGCGACGGCGATGGCGCGGCTTCTGTCTGCGCATCCCGAAACGGACGCAGTGGTGTGCGTTTCGGATCTTTCCGCCTTCGGCGCGCTTGTCGAAGCGCAACGCCAAGGACGGGTCGTGCCGCGTGACATCGCCGTTGCGGGGTTCGGCGGGTTCGAGATCTCGGCCGTGTGCACGCCCCGGATCACCACTGTCGATGCGCGCAGCCACGAGATCGGCGCGGAAGTCGGCCGGCTTTTGGGCCATGTTCTGGCCGGCAAAGCGGCGCCCGCCCGGCGCATAGAGTTGGAGCCGCGTCTTCTGGTACGGGAAAGCGCTTAGCGCCGCGTCCGGTTAGGATGATCCGGGCTGCGTGGCCAAAAGCACGCTGCGCCGCCGAAGTCCGATCGCGGTTGAGCGATACGCGATGGATCGTGCTTAGCAGCAACTGTTTTCGCCAGCGGTCGTATGTGGGGGCAGCCTCAAGCGGCGCTTGGGGCAGGCCGCTCGTTTTGATCAGCGGTGCGGGTAGGGAGTTGACAGGTGGCAGGCGGCAGGCGCGTTCCACACTGGCCGAATGTATCGCGCTGCGGGTTGGGTTCGGGTTTGCCGCAGGCGGTCACCGGGGTGGGCGCCGCTGTGTTGGGCCGCGATTTGGCCTAGACCGCCAAGCCCTCGCGCTGTTGGCGCGGCGAGGTGGCTTTTGTGGTCGGCCTTTGGGCTCTGCCGAGATTTGCGCTTTTCCGATTTGCCAAGGGCCGCACAGGCGGTTTGGGCAGAACCGCGGCATGTCTAGTGCGCCCCCGCCTTTGCGCCCACCCTTAGGCCGCGACAGGGGGGCGCGGGATCACGCCCCGGGGTCGCCGGCCACGCCATAGGCTGGGGCCGCGCGGGGATCGCGCGCGCGCTGTACATAGGCTGCGATCTGGGGTTGATAAACGGCCCAGGCTGCGGCGACCGCATCGATGGGGCAGGCTTCGGTCCACTCGCAGCGCAAATCGACGATCGGCCAGCTTTCGTTCCCCG
>CALCPC010000898.1 GCA_937900975.1 uncultured Paracoccaceae bacterium | reverse complement strand
GTTGAGGCCGACATCCGCGACACCGAAACAGTGCTCAGCCTTTTTGACCGTCTCGACGCACGCGGCCTGCCCCCCGACATCCTGGTCAACAATGCCGGCACCGAGGAGGTTTCCCCATCGCTCAGCGTCACGCCAGAGCTGTGGGACCGGATCGTCGACACCAATCTCAAAGGCGCTTTTTTTGCCGCGCAATCCTTTGCGCAGGCCCGGATTTCGGCGGGTCGGGGGGGCAGCATCATCAATCTCGGCTCCCTCACCTCGGCCGTCGGCGTGCCGACAGCGGCGCCCTACACCGCCTCCAAATCGGGGCTGCTTGGCATGACGCGGGCGCTTTCGGCCGAATGGGCGGCGCAGGGCATCCGGCTATTTCCGGACCGAACTGACCGAGGTCTTTTACCGCGACGCCGATTGGCAATCGGCGATGCGCGCGCGCATTCCCATGGGGCGGTTTGGCGCGCTCGACGATCTTGTCGGGGCCGCGGTTTTCCTGGCCAGCGACGCGTCCGCCTATATGACCGGCCAGATCCTTTATCTCGACGGGGGCTATCTCGCCTCGATCTGACGCCTTCTATTTGTGCAGACGAATGGGCGCAGCGGCGCAAGCCGTGTCAGGCCCCGAACACGCCGCGACGATTGTGAGGATGGGGGAGGGAAAGGGCGTTCTGCCGTGCCGCCGATGGTTGAAATCGCCGATGTCACGCGCCGCTTCGGCGCGGTCACGGCCGTCGACAGCGCGACGCTGACGCTGGAGCCGGGGGCCTTTTTGACCGTTCTCGGCCCGTCGGGATGCGGCAAGACCACGCTTTTGCGGATGATCGCCGGGTTCGACCGGCCAGATGCGGGCCGGATCCACATCAACGGAAGGGCAATGGCCTCCGTTCCGCCCTATCGCCGCTCTATCGGGATGGTGTTCCAACGGCTGGCGCTGTTTCCGCACATGACGGCCGCCGAGAACATCGCTTATCCGCTGAAAATGCGGCGTTGCCCCCCGGGCGAGATTGCGGGGCGGGTGGCGCGCACGCTGGATTTGGTGCAGCTTTCGGGCCTTGGCGCGCGGCGGCCCAGCCAGCTTTCCGGTGGACAGCAACAGCGCGTCGCCATCGCCCGGGCGCTGGTTTTCGAGCCCGATCTTCTGCTACTGGATGAACCGCTTTCAGCGCTTGACCGCAAGCTGCGCGAAGAGCTGCAGTTGGAGTTTCGCCGCATCCAGCAAAGCCTCGGCGTGACCACGATCAACGTCACCCATGACCAGCGCGAGGCGTTGGTGATGTCGGACCGGATCGTGGTGATGGACGCCGGCCGGATCCAACAGGACGCCGCACCCGAGGAGATTTACCACAGCCCAAAGAACAAGTTCGTGGCAGAGTTTCTGGGACTTACAGCGACCTTCGCGGCCGAAGTCACCGGGGGCGCGGAGGGTGAGACCACGCTGCGCGCGGGGCACGCGACGCTGCGCGCCCGCGCCGCGGCCTCGCCGCCGATGGGGACGCGCGTTGATTGCACATTGCGGGCCGAGCGCATTCGGCTGTCGGCGACCGCCGCCGACAACGCGTTGGACGGCATCGTCCGCCGCCGGATCTTCGAAGGTGACCGGATCGTTTACGAGGTTGAGGTGCCGGATCTCCACGGGATGACACTGCCGGTGATCGACCGCGCCTCGGCGGCGGGACCGGGGCCGCGGGAAAGCGATGCGGTCGCACTCAGCTTTTCGGCGCGCGATCTTTCGATCTTTCCCGCGCCACACCCACAGGACCAAACATCAAGGGAGTAAAAACCATGACGATCCTAAAAACGCCAACGCTGCGCCGGCGGCGCCTTTTGCAATTGGGCGCGACTGGTGCCGGCGTGCTGGCCGCCCCCGCAATCCTGCGCGCCCAGGACAAGCCCGATGAGATCATTGTCCGTGCTTGGGGCGGCGCTTGGGGGGAAAGCCTGAAGGCCGGCGTCGCCGACCCTTTCACGGCGGCGACCGGCGTGCCCGTGCGCCTCGACTTTACCGAAGACAATGAAATCAAACCCAAGATCTGGGCCGCTGTCGACCAGGGCCGGGTGCCGCCGATCCACGTCAATTGGGACACGACGACCAACGCGACGATCTCGGCCCGGCGCGGCGCCTGCGTCGACCTTTCCGACCTTTCCAACATCGAAGGGCTTCTGCCGCTCCACGCGCCGGTGGGCCTGGAGGGCTACCCCCTCGTCAACACCTATGCCTATGTCTATGTCTGCGCCTACCGGCCCGAGGCCTTTCCCGACGGCCCACCCGACAGCTGGACGGTGATGCTGGATCCGAAGTTCAAGGGCCGCATCGCGCTTTACGACGACGGGATCGGGTTCAACCCGATTGCCGTGATCGCCGGCGGCGGCACGTTCGACGACATCCCGGGCAATATGGAGCCCGGCTATGAATTCTACCGCGCCTTAAAGGAAAACGCGCCCCTTCTGGGCGAGGATCCCGATTTCACCACCTGGTTCCAAAACGGTGAGATCGATTTGGCCTGCACCATCTCCGTCAACGCCCGCGCCGCCCGGACCTCTGGCATCGAGGTGGAATGGACCGTGCCGAAAGAGGGTTGCAAGGTCGACACCGACGGGCTTTGGATCCCCAAGGGCCTGCCCGCAAACGAAGAATTCTGGGCCAAAGAGTTCGTGAACTATGCGCTTTCGGGCGAGGCGCAGGCCAAATGGTGCTCCATGCTGGGGCTGCCGCCGGTCTACCCGGGGTTGGAGCCGCCCTCGGATCTTGTCGGCGATCCCGCCTATCCGACGACGCCCGAGGATTTCGCCAAGCTGGTGTCGGTTCCCTCACCCGTCCTGGTCGACAACCAACCGATCTGGTTCTCGAAATTCAGCGAGATCTTCCAGGGTTAAGCTTTGACCACACCTCCCCTCTGGCGGGGGGGGGCGGCGGAGGGGGGGCGGGGGGAAAGGAGGGTGGG
>CALCPC010000897.1 GCA_937900975.1 uncultured Paracoccaceae bacterium | reverse complement strand
CGCCCGAACCCTTGAATGCTGCGGGCGCAACCGCCCCGACCGGCGAGCCCGCCACGCTAACCCCGGCCGTTGCTCCGCAAGACGCGCCAGCGGACCCCAGTGCCTCCGCGCCATCCACCGATATGGCGCCGGTTGCGGCCGCCGCACTGCGTTCGGCGGCGCCCGAGACGATGGCGGAACCCGATCCAGGCGACAGCCCCGACGGTCAGGCGCGCGAAAACGACGCAACGCCGGTCGAACAGGAGGTTTTCTACACCTTCACCTGGGCGCCGCGGCGTCGCGCCGGGGGGCAAGAGCGGGGCAATGCCAAGAAACCAGGCAACCGCCCGCCGCAGCAGCCTCAAAAAGGCAAAAAACGCCGTCCGCCCCAAAGCGCGAAACAAGATGGCAAGCGCGGCGAGAAAAAGCCGCAGCCGCCCCGCTCTCGCGAAAAGCCGATTGACCCCGACAACCCCTTCGCCGCGCTGATGGTCCTAAAGGAGAAACGGTGAGCGGGGACGCGCCGCGCCTGCGGGTCGACAAATGGCTGTGGTATGCGCGGTTCTTCAAAACCCGCAGCCTGGCCACCCGCGTTGTATCTGAGGGCCGTGTCCGGCTAAACGCGGCGCGCATCGAAAATCCCGCGCAGACGGTGCAGGCCGGGGATGTTCTGACATTTCCGCAGGCGCGCGCCGTGCGGGTGGTTCGCGTCCTGGCCCTCGGCGCGCGCCGGGGTCCGGCGCCGGAGGCGGCAGCGCTTTACGAAGATCTCGGTCAACCCACCGCGCCACGGGCCACCTCGGGTCCGCGTCCCACAAAAAAAGACCGGCGCGGCCTGCCGCCCAAGGGCATCTTGACCTCTTGAAACTCTGGCGCCGGTCAGGCACACGAAACCCTGGTCTCGCACCGCAGCATGAGGGATGGATCCGTGACTTACGTCGTCAACGATGCCTGCATCAACTGCAAATACACCGACTGTGTCGAAGTGTGCCCAGTCGATTGTTTTTATGAGGGCGAGAACATGCTCGTCATCCATCCCGATGAATGTATCGATTGCGGGGTGTGTGAGCCCGAGTGCCCGGCCGACGCCATCCGCCCGGATACTGAGCCGAATATGGAAAAATGGGTCGATTTCAACCGAAAGTATTCCGAACTTTGGCCCGTGATCGTGACCAAGCTCGACCCCATGCCCAATGCCGACCAGCATGATGGGGAGGCCGGAAAGCTGGAAAAATACTTTTCCGAAAATCCGGGGCAGGGCGGGTAAGACTGCGATTTTCCGCTTTGCGGCGCGGCGATAGGGCAAAATTGATGGAAAAACTGGTCGGTTAGCGACTTTTTTACGCGCGTCACCTTTATTTTGCGCGGTCTTTGCCTTATATTTTTGTATCACGCGGGATGGCCGCCATTGGCGCCCAGGCGCCGTGGTAAAGCCGCCTTTAACCCGATTTAATCAGGATCCTGACTGCTGGGGC
>CALCPC010000896.1 GCA_937900975.1 uncultured Paracoccaceae bacterium | reverse complement strand
GGTCGCGCGTTTTTTCGCCGCCGCCGTGGTCGTGCGCCTTGTCGCCATAGCTGTGGTCTGGTGCTTTGTCGCCGCGTTGGTCGCGAGCCTTGTCGCTGCCGCCTTGGTCGTGCGCCATGCCGCCGCCGCCATGGTCGTGCGCCTTGTCGCCTCCTCCGTGGTCGTGCGCATTGCTGCCGTGGTCGCGCGCCTTGCCGCCGCCTCCGTGGTCGGGCGCTTTGTCGTCTCCGCCTTGGCCGTGCGCCATGCCGCCGCCCTGGTCGCGTGCATTCCCGCCGCCGCTGTCATCGCGTGCGCTGCTCATGCTCCGGCGGCCCTCATACAATCACACCAAGCGCCACCAGCAGAACGCCCGACAAAAGCACCGCGTGCCGAAAAACGCGCAGTGCCTCAGCCATGGTATCGGCGCCCGGGTCGGGGGCTTCGGCGTTCAGCCAGGGCGCAGGCTCGGGCCCCGTATCGTAGATCCGCGGTCCGGAAAGGCGGCAGCCGATGGCCGCGGCCATTGCCGTTTCCGGCCAGCCCGCGTTGGGTGAGCGGTGGTTCCGGGCATCCCGGGCACTGCGGCCCAAGACCAGCCCGGGCCGGGCCGAGACCAACGCGATCAGCGCCGCTGTCAGACGCGCTGGGACCCAGTTGGCCACATCGTCCAGCCGAGCGGCAAAGCGCCCGAAATCGGCATGTCGGGGCGTGCGGTAGCCGATCATGCTGTCCAGCGTGTTGATTGCCTTATAGCCGGCGAGCCCGGGCAGCCCAAACAGGGCGGCCCAAAAAAGCGGCGCGATCACGCCGTCAGAGGTGTTTTCGGCCAGGCTTTCGATCGCGGCGCGGGCGATGGCCGGGCGGTCTAGCCGTCGCGGGTCGCGGCCCACTATCGCCGCCACCGCCTGGCGCGCGGCGTCAAGGTCGCCCGCGGCCAGGGGGCGGGCGACGGCTGCGACATGGTCGTGCAAGCTGCGCGCTGCCAGAAGCGGCGCGGCCAGAAGCGCTGTGCAGAAAAGACCAAGCGGACCGTCGGGCAACACCGCGGCAACTGCGGCCCCGGTCCCCGTCGCCACACCGATCACGACCAGCGCCGCCAGCAGCCCCGCGCGCTGGCGGGCCGATGCCGTGTCGTCCGCCCGGTTCCACCGCCGGTCCAGCGCCGCGATCAGCGCCCCAAGCCACGTCACCGGATGTCCGATCCGGCGGTAGAGGGCGTTGGGCCAACCGAAAACCGCATCCAGCGCCAAGGCCAGCGCCAAGGCCATCATCGAAGCACCCGCCGGTCGTGTCGCATCCTCTCCCCCGTTGCCTCTTGCCATAGGCCAGCCCAGGCGAGAGCGGAAGGGCGGAATTGCCCTGGCCGGGGAACTGGACCCGGCGTCGCGATGCCCCAGCCCTTGCCACGCCGTCTGGGGGTCAAGCGGTCTTCTACGCCCGCCACCCGATCCTGGCGCGGAGCAACGGCAACCGCGGCGCTCCGGCCCGAGATGCCCTGGTGGGCCGGAACGGGCTTGGCGCTGCCCCCGTCCCGCGCCGCCCGCCCCCGCGCCCGCTATGCGCGCCATGGCGGTGCACACTTGCTTTGTGAAAGCCGATGTTGCCCTCCTCGGGCTCCTCGGGCTCCTCCGGCGCAAAGCTGCCCGTCCTCCAACGCCCCGGACCGCTCGCGCCGTCAGAGCGGAGCCAGCCCCGACGCCGGTCGCAAAGCATGGCGGCGGACGTCCCGATAGCCCGCCCGCCGCAGCGTGGCGATGGCCGTTTCCGGTGCGCCCCGGGGGGGGAACACAAGCCCGTGCGCGGTGCCGGTGTGGCCGATAACCAGGCCAAGCGCCCCTGTCGTTCGCGCCGCGGCCTCCAGCGCCGCAAGGTCGCCCCCGCCGCGCAGCGCATGGTTGCGCTGTGCGGATTGGGTCGCCAACGCAGCAAGTGCTGGAAGATCGCCGGCGGCGGCGGGCCCGGGCCAGGCCGCCACAAGATCCGAGACATCGGCAAAGCGGTGGTCGGTGGGATCGGTCCGCGCCCGCCCGGGGCAAAACCCCCCCAACACATCCGCCGCGGGCAAAGCCGGCAGCCGCGCCAGGCTGTGCGCCGCTCGCGGCGCCCAAAGATGCGTCTCGGGCACCGGCATCATCAAGGGATCCGTCGCGCCCTCGATCCGCCAAACGGCCTTGGCCAATGTCCACATCGCCGCCCCCGGCGCGAGAAGGCGCAACACCGCGGTGAGCGCCGCGGTCGAACTGCCGCAACCTGCCCCGGGCGGCATGTCCGCCGACAGGGACAGCGTCCCGCGCGGTAGCGGTGCAAGTCGGCGCAACAACGCGCGGCGCAAGGGGCTGGGCAACAGATCGGCGGGGTCGTGGATCTGAAACCCATGGCCGGGGCGCCACCGGGCCGTGACAGCTCGTTCGCGCACCGCCAGCGTGATCAAAACCACAGGCCCCGCGGGGCCAAGCCGGCCTTGCACCCACTCGCCAAAGTGACCGGCAACCCGCACCGACGCGGCCAAAGCGCCGCGTTGGCGTAACGCCGCCCGTCTTCCGGCCCTGCTGCGCCAGACCCCATCGCCGGTCGCAGGGCCGAAGCCGTGGACCTCACCGGGGTCGCGGTGGCGCCATCGCAGGCTCATGCCAGCGCCAGCGTCGTGCCGAACGGAAAGCTTCGGTCCCAGCCCGCGCGCCCCGCTGTCTGCGCGGCGGCGGCTTTCAAAACGCCGGCATGGGTGACAATCAGAACTGCAGGCGCGCCGGCATAGACCGCGAGCGCCGCGCCGACCCGCGCGCCGAGTTCGCCGACCGTTTCCCCACCATGCGGCCGCGCGTTGAGAAAATCCGCGGCCCAGGCGTCCAGCTCTTCCCGGGGCAGCGCGTCCCAGGGCCGCCCCTCCCAGGTGCCGAAATCCATTTCGAGAAACCCCGTGTCCAGCGTCACCGCCACGCCGAACCGCGCGGCGGCGCGGTCGGCAAGCCGCCGACAGCGGCGCAATGGGCTGGAGACAATGCGCGCCGGCGGGGTAAGCGGTGCGAGGGCCGCGTCCGCCTCCGCCTCAAAATCCGCGCCGACATCAAGGTCGAGCCGACCATAGCAAAGCCCGTCCGCGTCCCGCGGCCGGGTATGGCGGAGCAGCGTCAGCGTCATGGCCAAACCCCCAAGGCCCGCCCCCCCCGCCGCCGCAACGGCTAAGCCCCGTGCCATGCCGCGAGACCAAGAAGAACGCCGAGATGTCCGACCTGTTGCTGCGCGCCAAGACAGTCGCCCGTCACCCCGCCAAGACGCCGCCCGTAAAGACGCCGCAACCAAACATGGGCGATTGCCAGACCGGCAAGCGCGGCGGGTATCGCTGTCGGAGGCAACGCCATCATCCCAAGCGCAAGGCTCGCCAAAAGGATCGTCCAACCAAGAGAGCCAAGCGGCGCGGCAAGACCGCGCCCCGCACCCTCGGCCCGAAGATAGCGGCCCGTGGTCAGGGCAATGGCCATCGACGCGCGGCTGCCGACATGGCCCGCGATCAGCCCGGCGGCCCCAAGGCCGGGCCCCAGGCGCATCAACAGCGCGACTTGCACCAACAGCGCGAACACAAGTGCGATGGCCCCGTAGGCGCCGATCCGGCTGTCGCGCATGATCTCCAACGCGCGCTCGGGTGTGCGGCCGCCGCCCAGCCCGTCTGCGGTATCGGCCAAACCGTCCTCGTGCAGCGCGCCCGTCAGCCAAACGCCGGCACCGATGGCGAAAAGCGCCCCGACCCCAAGCCCGAAGACCGGCGAAAGAAGCAGATAGACCAGCGCGGTCGTCCCGCCGACAAGGCCGCCGCTCGCCGCAAACCAGCAGGGCGCCCGGGCCATGGCCTGCGCTGACCATGGCGCAGGCACCGGCACCCGGGTCAGAAATTGGAGCGAGAGCCGCAGCGCGTCCCACAGCGTGCCTAATCCGTCGCCCTGCACGCCGCCCCCCTTTCGCCACGGGCGCTGGCGCACCCGGCGGCACACGGCACCGGATCGAAAACGCGCGCCGTCGAAAGCCGGGCCCGCCACGCCGAAAAACGCGGGTGGCGCCGATCCCCCCCGGCGCCGCACATCGCAAAGCCCCGCTGCTTCGCAAAGGGGCCCGGGCGCGGCTGTTGGAAGCCCGACCGCACCGCATCGGTGGCGTTTCCAAAGCCGCAGCGATGATCGTCAGGGCGTTGCGTGGGAAAGGGGCGGACCGCTGGCATATCCTTTGGCTGCCGCAATTCTGGCGCCGACGCAATCGCCGAAACAGAAAGACCGGGCCAGCGCGGCCATCCCGCCCCGGTTGCCGGCGCCTGTCTGTTGGGGATCGGATCGCGCAAGCCTTCGGTCAGCCGTCGCTTTCGCTGACCCCGGCGTCGGCAAAGCTGGCCATATCCCGCATCATCGCAGCCGCCGCACGGATCAGCGGCCAGGCCAGCAGCGCGCCCGTGCCCTCCCCAAGACGCAGGCCGAGGTCGAGAAGCGGTTCGGCTTGCAACGCGCTTAGCTTCGCATCATGCCCGGCCTCTGCCGAGCGATGGCAGAAAAAGAAAGCCGGGCGCAGGGCCGGCTGGCCGTCGAGCACGGCCAGCGCGGCGGCTGTCGCGATAAATCCATCGACCAGCACCGCCTTGTCGGTCTCTGCCGCGCCTGCCATCGCGCCGGCCATCATTACGATCTCGAACCCACCGTATTCTGCCAGCGCGGCCTCGGCCGTCAGCGCCCCGGTCCGCGCCGCAGCCTCGGCGAGAAGGGCGCGCTTGCGCGCAAGCCCCGGATCGTCAAG
>CALCPC010000895.1 GCA_937900975.1 uncultured Paracoccaceae bacterium | reverse complement strand
GCGTGATCGGCATGAGCCCCGCGTTTTATGAGCGTATTTTGACGCGCGAAGTGCTGTCGCGCCTGACCACCGACACGACGCTGATCCTGTCTGTCATCGGCTCCTCTGTTTCTGTCGCTTTGCGCAACGCCATGATCCTGATCGGCGGCACGGCCTTCATGTTCTGGACCTCAGCCAAGCTGACATTGCTGGTGCTTCTTGTCGTCCCGCTCGTCCTTGTGCCCATCGTGACGCTTGGCCGCAAACTTCGCCTTCTTAGCCGCGAAAGCCAGGATAAGATCGCCGCGAGTTCCGGTCAGGCGTCCGAAACACTGTTGGCCGCCCAAACCGTGCAAGCCTACACGCATGAGGCGGCGAGCCGGGGCAAGTTCGGCGATCTGACGCAAGCGGCCTACGACGCCGCGCGCCGGCGCATCGGGGTCCGCGCGCTGATGACCGCAATGGTCATTTTCGTGGTCTTCACCGGCATCACCGGCGTGCTTTGGATCGGCGCCCGCGACGTGCGGGCCGGCGCGATGTCGCCGGGGGAACTGGTGCAATTCGTGATCTATTCCGTGATGGTCGCAGGCGCTGCCGGCGCGCTGTCGGAGGTGTGGGGAGAGTTGCAGCGTGCCTCTGGCGCGACGGAGCGGCTGGTCGAGCTTTTGACCCTTAAGGACACGATCCGCGATCCCGAAACCCCGATCGCGGCACCGCGCCGGGCAACGGGGCACCTGCATTTTGAAAACTTGACGTTCCGCTATCCGGCCAGGCCCAGTGTCGCGGCGCTCTCTGATTTCGATCTTACGATCCAACCGGGGGAGACAGTGGCGCTGGTCGGCCCTTCGGGCGCCGGCAAAACGACCGTCTTCCAGCTTTTGATGCGCTTTTTCGATCCCGATGCCGGTCGCATCCTGCTCGACGGGATCGCGCTTCCCGACATGGCGCGCGCCGATATGCGGCGCAACCTGGCGCTGGTGCCGCAGGATCCGGTGATCTTTGCCGACAGTGCCCGGGAAAACATCCGTTTCGGCCGGCCCGACGCAACGGATGCCGAGATCGAGGCGGCGGCGCGCTCCGCGGCGGCTCTTGATTTTCTGTCCGCCCCGCCGGCGGGCTACGCCTCTTTCGTGGGGGAGCGTGGGGTCATGCTGTCGGGGGGCCAAAAGCAAAGGATTGCCATCGCCCGCGCGATCCTGCGCGACGCGCCGGTGATGATCTTCGACGAGGCGACCTCCGCGCTCGACGCCGAAAGCGAACAGGCCGTGCAGCGCGCGGTCGAGCAATTGGCCGCGGGGCGCACCACGATCATTATCGCGCACAGGCTCTCGACCGTGAAAAAGGCCGACCGGATCGTGGTGATGGATGCCGGCCGGATCGTCGCCATCGGCAACCATGACGAACTGGTCGCGCGCGGCGGTCTTTACGCACGGCTCGCCCGGTTGCAGTTTACCGACGGCCAAGCGGCCTGACGTTGGGGCAGCGCCCTTGCCAGTGCCCCGGCAAACCCGCATCGTAGCGAAAACGAGAAAAGCGGGGAGGACGCAATGACCGACGCGAAGCTCGACATCCGAAGCGTGGCCGACAAAGCGGCGGTCGAGGCGGAGATGCCGGCCACCGCGCGCTGGACCGCGCGCACGATCATGGAACAGGTGGCAGAGACGGCGGCAGCCCATCCCCACCGCCCCGCGATCAGTTTTCAGATCAAATCCGGGCCGAAGGACAAAACCGAAACCCTGACTTGGCGTCTTTTCCGCGATCGCGCGGCGCAGGCGGCCAATCTGTTTCGCCGGCTGGGCGTCGGCGATCAGGATGTCGTGGCCTTTATCCTGCCCAATTGCAACGAGGCTGCGATCACCATTGTGGGCGCTGCGACTGCGGGGATCGTCAACCCGATCAACCCGCTGCTCGACCCCGAGCAAATCGCCGCCATCCTGCGCGAAACCGGGGCCAAGGTTGTTGTGACGCTCGCGCCGTTTCCCAAAACGGATGTCTCCGAAAAGGTGGCCGAGGCGCTGGTTTTGGCGCCCGGCGTGAAGCATGTGCTTGAGGTCGACCTCAAACGCTATCTCGCGCCGCCGCTGTCTTGGATCGTCCCGCTGATCCGGCCGAAACGGGGCAAGGGGCACGGCGCCGCCGTGCAGGATTTTAACGCGGCCATCGCGAAAGAGCCCGCGACACTGGGTTTTACCGAGGCTACGGGCGACACGATCTGCGCCTATTTCCACACTGGCGGCACGACGGGCATGCCCAAGGTCGCGCAGCACCGCCATCACGGCATTCTTTACAACGGTTGGCTGGGCCAATCCTACATGTTCACCGAAAAGGACGTGTTGCTTTGCCCCTTGCCCCTGTTCCATGTCTTCGCGGCGTATCCCGTGTTGATGAGTTGCTTGAACTCTGGCGCGCATTTGGTGCTGCCGACCCCCCAGGGCTATCGGGGGAACGGTGTTTTCGACAATCTTTGGAAATTGATCGAACGCTACCGCGTGACCTTTATGATCACGGTGCCGACCGCTGCTGCGGCGCTGATGCAAAAAAAGGTGGATGCGGATGTGTCTACGCTGCGCTATGCGCTTTCAGGCTCTGCGCCGCTGCCGCTTGAGCTTTTTCGCAAGTTTGAGGCCGCGACCGGTGTGACGCTTCTCGAAGGCTATGGGATGACCGAGGCGACCTGCCTGGTGTCGATAAACCCCCCGCAGGGGGAGCGCAAAGTCGGCTCTGTCGGTATTCCCTTTCCCTACACCGATGTTCGGATCCTGATGTGCGATGCGGAGGGTCAGATAACGCGCACCTGCGACACCGACGAGATCGGGGAGATTTGTGTCTCAAACCCCGGTGTGATGGTCGGCCAGACCTATACTGAAGCCGAGAAAAACCACGGTCTTTACGCCGATGTCCGGTATCTGCGGACCGGCGATCTTGGCCGGATCGATGCCGATGGCTATCTTTGGATCACCGGACGGGCCAAGGACCTGATCATCCGGGGCGGGCACAACATCGACCCCGCGCTGATCGAGGAGGCGCTGGCGGCCCACCCGGCCGTGGCCTTTGTCGGCGCCATCGGACAGCCGGACGCCCATTCGGGGGAGCTTCCGGCAGCCTATGTCGAGTTGACGGATGCGGGCGAGGCGACGGTCGCCGATCTGATCGCCTTTGCCGAAAGCCGCATCGGCGAACGGGCCGCGCATCCGAAATACCTTGAGATCGTGGATGAATTGCCAAAGACCGCCGTTGGGAAGACGTTCAAGCCCGATCTGCGCAAAATGGCCATCTCGCGCGTGTTCGGCAAAGCGCTGTCCGAGGCCAAGCTTGACGTCACGGTTCACGCGGTGATCGAAGACAAGCGCCGCGGTCTTGTAGCGCAGCTTAACCGGGGCGACATCGGCGTTGGCGACGAGGCTGTGAACGCCGTGCTGGGCGCTTTTGCCCGCCCGTGGGAGTGGCGCAGCTGAGCCCGCGCCCCCAAGGACCAGGTGACAGGTTCGGCGCTGAGACGGCAACGCCGCGCCAGTGCCTTTTGTGAGACCCCTGCGGCACCAAGCATCCCATACCGCGCCCGAATTTTTTCCGGGCAGCGGTGTGGGGCCTAGGGCCTTAGCGAAACGGTTTGGTCGTAAGACGCGGCGCGCTGTGCCCGATCAACGGCCGGGGTTTGTGACGCGCTGATCGTCTTGGTGCATGTCCGAGGCCACCATACGCAGCGCGTC
>CALCPC010000894.1 GCA_937900975.1 uncultured Paracoccaceae bacterium | reverse complement strand
GACACCAAAACCGCCCCTCCCGGGGCGACACCAAAACCGCCCCTCCCGGGGCGACACCAAAACCGCCCCTCCCGGGGCGACGCGGGCGTGGGCGGAGGCGGGACCGACGGGCGGCCCATGCTGTGGGGCGGTTGGATTTGTTGCGGCGGAGCAGCGCTTTCGGGCGAAAAGGCGTTGGCCCGAAGGCTCGCGCGGGCGCGTTGTACCCGGACGGGGCGCTTTGCGCCCGGAAACGCGGCCTGCTGGCGCGCGCGCCCAGGGCGGCGGCCGACGGCCCGCGTTTCGCTTGCTTCGAGGCTGCGCGGCCACTGCTCCTTGCAGTGCGAGGGCGGAGGACCGATAGTTGCGGCATGGCGCTGCCCGATGGATTCCTGGAAGAATTGAAGACGCGGGTGTCGCTTGCGGATGTGGCCGCGCGCCGGCTGACGTTCGACGCCCGGCGCTCAAACCCCGCCAAGGGCGACTATTGGGCGCCCTGCCCGTTCCACCAGGAAAAAACGGCCTCCTTCCACCTCCTCGACCGCGAGGGCTATTACTATTGCTTCGGCTGCCAGGCCAAAGGCGATGTCGTGAACTTCGTACGCGAGACGGAGAACTTAAGCTTTATCGAGGCGGTAGAGCGTCTTGCGGGGATCGCAGGCATGACCATGCCCGCCGCCGACCCCCGCGCCGCGGAGCGGGCGAAGGCCCGGCGGGGTCTGGCCGATATCGTCGAGCTGGCGGTGCAGTTTTACAGGTTGCAGTTGCGCACAGGCGCTGCTGCCGCCGCGCGCGCAGCGCTCCAACAGCGCGGCATCGCCGGCAGCGCAAAGGCCGCATTCGAGCTGGGCTACGCGCCGCCAGCACGCGCGGCGCTGTTCGAGCATCTGTCGGCAAAAGGCGTGGCCCCGGCGGAGATCGTCGCGGCGGGGCTTTCGGTCATGCCCGAGGACGGCGGCGCGCCCTATGATCGGTTCCGCGATCGCATCATGTTCCCGATCCGCGACGCGAAAGGGGCAGCCATTGGGTTTGGCGGTCGGGCGATGGCTAAAGAGGCGCGGGCAAAATACCTCAACTCTCCCGAGACCGCGCTCTTCGACAAGGGCCGGACGCTTTACAACATCGCGCCGGCCCGGGCGGCCGTCGGTCCCGAAACACCGCTGATCGTGGCGGAGGGGTATATCGATGTCATCGCGCTTTGCGAGGCCGGGTTTCCGGCCGCCGTCGCGCCGCTGGGCACTGCGATCACGGAGGATCAGCTCGCGCTCCTCTGGCGGATGGCCGATGAGCCGGTGGTGGCGCTTGACGGCGACCGCGCCGGGCTGCGGGCGGCGATGCGGCTTGTCGACCTGGCGCTGCCGCGCCTTGCGCCCGGCAAATCGCTGCGCTTTTGCCTGTTGCCCGAGGGGTTGGACCCCGACGATCTGATCCGCGCCCGGGGGGCTGGGGCGATGGCTGCGCTGATTGCGGGCGCGCAACCGATGGTTGAGATGCTCTGGCGGAAAGAGACCGAGGGGCGCACGCTCGACAGCCCTGAGCGGCGCGCCGCGCTTGACCAAGCGCTGAGGCGGGCGATCGCGGGGATCGCGGAGCCATCGATTCGCCACCATTACGGCAGAGCGATGCGCGACCTGCGCGACACAGCCTTTGCCCGCGCGCGGCCCAACCGCTGGTCGCGCAACACCCCGCGCGCGCCCGCGGGCCCGGTCGAGGCCACCCGCGCCTCGCTGTTGGCGCAGCCCGAAACCCAAGGCGCGGACACACGGCTGCGCGAAAGCCTGCTTCTGGCCGGCTGCCTCAACCACCCCGATGTCGCGGAAGCGCTGGAGCCCGAGCTGGAAGAGATCGCGATGCAGTCTGACGATCTCGACGAGATCCGCCGCGCGCTTTTGGCCAGTTTGGGCGACGAGGGCGATCTGCGCGCCGCGACATCCAAACGGCTTGG
>CALCPC010000893.1 GCA_937900975.1 uncultured Paracoccaceae bacterium | reverse complement strand
CCGCGCCGCCCGCCGGGCCCTCTGCGTCATTGCCCGCGCAGCAGCCCGCCCCACTTCCGCCCCTTGGCAAACCGGGCGTGCTGGCTCAAAAAGGCGGCAGGAGGCCCGACCATGCAATGCGTTTTCGTTCAGCTTCAATGCGCCCCCGGGGCCACCTACCGGGTGGCGGAGGCTATTCTCGACCGCGAGATCCACTCTGAACTCTATTCCACATCCGGCAATTACGACCTCCTCCTCAAGCTCTACATCCCCGAGGAGGAGGATATAGGCCGGTTCATCAACGCCCGGCTTCTCGACATCGATGGGATCCAGCGCAGCCTGACAACGATGACGTTCAAGGCGTTTTGACCCCGCTTTGATTTCCATCAAGGCGCACCAGGCTGAACCCTCTTAAACCCGGCACGGGATCCCAAACGGAGGGAGGGGACGCATGCGCTACAAAACCATACTGGCCCTGGTGCCAGAGCCTGCAACAGCGGCGCCGGTGCTGTCCTGCGTTGTCGATCTTGCCGAGCGATTTTTCGCGCATGTCATCGGCGCGCATGTCCGCCCGCGCTACGAACCCTATCCCGGCGGCGCGGCGGCGGTGAATTTGGAGCTTTACGCCCGGCTGCAGGACGACGCCAAACAGGTCGCGGAGGCCGCCCGCGCGGCGTTCGACACGGCCCTGCGCCTGGACGCCGGCAGGTCAGAGTGGCGGGAGGTTGCCGCCTATCAATCCGGCATCTCTCAAAAGCTGAGCGAAATCGCGCTGCGCACCGATTTGGTGGGCGTCCCAGGGCTGGGCCCGGATGCGGGGGCGGACGCTGTGGGGTTGATCCATGACGTCCTTCTTAGCACCGGCCGGCCCGTGTTGATGCTGCCGCCGGGGATGAAACCCGGCGCGCCCCTGGGCCGCCGCGCGCTCTTGTGTTGGACGCCAACGCGGGAGGCAAGCCTTGCCGCACAAAACGCGCTCGGCTTTCTCGCGGACGCGGCGCTGACCACCGTTCTGACCATCGGACACCGCGCCGCCACCTCGGCCGAAGAGGCGACAGAGGGCCATGCCCTGGCGCAGATGCTGTCGCGCCACGGCGTGGCGACGGAGGTCCGCCACAGTCTGCAGGAAGAGCCGACGATCGGCGCCCAAATCGTGAAGGAGGCCGCGATCAGCGGCACGGATCTGATCGTGATGGGCGCATTCGGGCACAGCCGGCTGCACGATCTACTGTTCACCGACCCCACGCGCGAGGTGATGCGCAAGGCGCCGGTGCCGGTGCTGTTCTCGGGCTGACCCCGGCCCTTGCCGGCTGTGGGCGGCCTGTGTCACAAAAGGGATCGGCAACGCCAAGAGGTGCGCGTGATCCCACCAGAAGAGCGTCGTGTAAGGGATGCGATGGCGGCGGCGGCGGCAACGCTGGGACGGCTTGGCGCAGTCCTCGGCCAGGGCGGATCGCTGGCCGCGCGCCTGGGCGATGGGGCGGTTTTGATCACACCGGAGGCGGCGCCGCTGGCCGCGGCTGGCCCCGACGCCATTGCCCGGATTGGCGTTGCCTGCGGGCACGAGCGGGGCGACCTGCCCAGCAGCGACCTGGACCTGCACCGCGCGGGCCTTTGCGGCCCTTGGACGGCATCGGCGCTTGTTGCGACGCCGCACGCCTTGGCGCTGTCGCTGATAGGCCCGCTGGATCCGCAAGACGCGCTGCCGCCGCTGACGCCAGCGGGCGCGCGCGCCCATGGCGCGGTCCGCGCGCTGCCCTATCACCGGCCCGGCGCACCCGGTCTTCAGGCGGGCATCGCGGCCTTGGCGCCAACCGTCCGCGCGCTTCTTTTGCCGCGCCTTGGCCTTTTTGCGCGCGGGCCGGATATCGCAAGCGTCCTTGCCACGGTTTTGGAGGTTGAAGCGACGGCAAGGCTGACGCGCCTGACCGATGGGCATGGCGCCAAACCGTTGCGCGGGGCGGAGCGCGCGCTGTTCGAACCCGCCCCGCCGCGCTAACCGACCCCGCCCCGCCGCGCTAACCGACCCCGCCCCGCTGCGGCAACCACCCCCCCGCGCTGCGGCAACCAACCCCGCCCCGCCGCGGCTAGGCCCCTGGGGCGTGGGACGACGCCACACTTGCCCTGTGCGATGCCAGAGAGGCCGAATAAAGATACAAACCCCGCTCAAAAGGGTCTATGAGGCGGCAGAGACTGTCCGAAAGGGATCCCATGCTGCCAACCAGCTTTCCGCCCGACGACGAAATGGCAGCGATGACAGCCGCGATGCTGTTGGAGGTCGAGGCGGTGCTTTTCCGCCCCGAGGATCCCTTCACCTTTGCCTCCGGCCTCGCCAGCCCCGTTTATATCGACTGCCGAAAGCTGATCTCCTTTCCCCGCGTGCGTTCTTGCCTGATGGATTTTGCCACGGCACGGGTCCTGCGCCGGGCGGGGTTCGAGGCATTCGATGCCGTCGCGGGCGGCGAGACGGCAGGGATCCCCTTCGCGGCCTTCATCGCCGAACGGCTCAGCCTGCCGATGCTTTACGTGCGCAAGAAACCCAAAGGCTATGGCCGCGATGCCCAGATCGAGGGCGCGCTTAACGAGGGCCAGCGGGTGCTTTTGGTTGAGGATCTCGCGACCGACGGCGGCTCAAAACTGGTGTTTGCCGAGGCGCTGCGCGGGGCTGGCGCCGTTTGCCGGGAAAGCGTGGTCATCTTTTACTATGACATCTTCGACGATGGGCTTGCCAAGCTTGCCGCCGAGGATCTGCGCCTGCACTACCTGGCCACGTGGTGGGATGTGCTGAAGGCCGCCCAGGACGGCGGCCACGCGCCGGCCGCGACCCTGTCGGAGGTGGAGGCGTTTTTGCACGCGCCGCTGGAGTGGTCTGAGCGTCACGGCGGCAGCTACGCGCAGGCCTAGCGGACGGTGACCGGGAAAAACCAAGGCATTCTGTGACGAAAGCAACGGGGTGTCGTCACCGCAAGCGCTTCGGGCCGGCCTGCCTGCAGCAAACCCCTTGACGCCCGCCCCCGGCGCCGCAAAGGTTTCGCGACCGTGATGGGATCGGTCGCGTACCATCGGGAAGTTTTCCATGCCTACAACCGCCCCGATCGAGGTTTTGAAATCGTCGATGCTGTTCTCGGGCGTCTCCGACGAACAAGCCAAGGCCGTCGCCCGCCGCTGTCAGATCCGCCGCACCGCGAAGGGGGAGCTGTTGTTCAGCCAAGGCGACGACAGCGACAGTCTTTACATTGTGATCGAGGGCAGCGTGATCGTCTCGCTTTTGTCCGAGGCGGGGCGCGAGATCATTTTTCACATCGCGCGCGAAGGCGAAAGCATCGGAGAGCTTGCGCTCTTGGACGCAGAGCCGCGCTCGGCCACCTGCACGGTGCGCGATCCCGGCGCGCTGTTGGTTTTGCGCAGATCCGATTTCCTCAGCCTTTTGGAAGAGCCCGAGATCGCGCGCTCAATCCTTGCGGTGCTGTGCGGTGTGATCCGAAGCTCCAACGCCCGGTCGGAGTTTCTGGCCCTGCGCCCGCTGCGGGCGCGTGTCGCGCATGTGCTGCTTGCCAATGCAGAGGGCGGGCCGCCGGGTCGGGTGAAACTGACGCAGCGTGAGCTTGCGCTGATGTGCGGCGCCGCCCGGCCACGGGTCAACCGGGTTCTAAAGGCTTTCGAGGCCGAAGAGATCATCACCAAAGACGGCCGCGTCACGGTTCTGTCCGACCCGGACGGGTTGGAAAGCGTCGCCCTGGAGGAAGGCGACGAATAGCGCCCGGTCGGTTCCCGCCGGCGCGGCGCCCCTTTGATCAGTGGCCCGCGCTCCGAAAGGGTGCCGGTCGGGGCAATCCCCCGAAAATTGCCAAACGCATTCCAGGCCGGCGAAGCCTTACGCAAGATGCGCAATAAGCGCCCTCAACGCGCGATGGGCGGGCCAGGCGCCCTAAGCGCCGCCACCGCATCGGCCCCGGCACCCTGTCGCCGGGGCTAGGGGCGCATGCCCCGGTTCCGCGCGCCCACGGGTCCGGGCCGAAAGCTCCGCCGCCACGGGCCCCGCGCGGGTGAAAACACTGGTGTCGGGGCTAAGCGCATTCCCTGGGTACGTGCACCTACGGATCCGTGCCCGAAGTTCTGCCACAACTAGCCTCGCGCGGGTGAGAGCATTGGGCTCGGGGCGACGGGCGCGCGCCCCACCGCCAAAACGGGGCTGCGGTTCGGGCCATCGGGTGCGGCGGCGATGTTTTTGAGTCCGGTTTCAAAGGCGAGTTCTGTCCGATATCGCGCGGTCGAAACCCCCTACCCAGCGGCGACGCGGCGCAAGGCTGAGATATCGCCCAGGGCCTGGGTGTTGTCGCCGCGCGTCACCCCATGATCTGTGACGGCCGGACCGTCACTGCGCCGTGCGTCCAGGTGGATGGCGTCGCCGCGGCCGGGCGGGGCGCAAGAATGTTCGCTTCGGATGACCGCGGCCCGTGACCGCAGCGGCCAGCATCGCGCTTCGCAAGGCCGCACCCTTCTGCCGCCGCGGCTGGGCCGTTGGGCGGCGGGGCGAACCTCGGCGGATCTCTCCGCGCTGGTGGTGCGGCTTATACGAGAGCGTGGCCGAGAGCGTGGTCGTAAGACCGGCGTTTCACTGGCTGGACGGGCCGGTCCTCTATACCAACGCGCGGGCACAGACCCGCACAACGCGGCCCAAGCCCTGAACAAAAACGGCGGCGCGTCAGACCCGCCGTTCGACCAGCATCTTTTTGATTTCGGCGATGGATTTCGCCGGGTTCAACCCTTTGGGACAGGTTTTGGTGCAATTCATGATCGTGTGGCAGCGGTAAAGCTTGAACGGGTCTTCCAGATCATCCAACCGCTCTCCCGTCGCCTCGTCGCGGCTGTCGATGATCCAGCGATGCGCGTGCAGAAGCGCGGCGGGGCCAAGATACCGATCGCCGTTCCACCAGTAGGACGGACAAGCGGTCGAGCAGGAGGCGCACATCACGCACTCATAAAGCCCGTCGAGCTTCTTGCGATCCTCGATCGACTGCTTCCACTCCTTCGCCGGGCGGTTCGTCTTGGTCTCCAGCCACGGCATGATGCTGGCGTGTTGGGCGTAGAAATGGGTGAGGTCGGGGATCAGGTCCTTGATCACCGGCATGTGCGGCAGGGGATAGATCCGCACGTCGCCTTTGACCTCATCAATGCCGCGCAGACAGGCCAGCGTGTTGGTGCCATCGATGTTCATCGCGCAGGAGCCGCAGATCCCCTCACGGCAGGAGCGTCGGAACGTCAGCGTTGGGTCGATCTCGTTCTTGATCTTGATCAACGCGTCCAGAACCATCGGCCCGCATGTGTCGAGGTCGACAAAATACGTGTCGAGCCGCGGATTCTCGCCGCCATCGGGATCGTAGCGGTAAATCTTGAACGTCTTGATGTTGGTCGCGCCATCCGGCTTTGGCCAGGTGCGCCCGACCACGATGCGCGAGTTCTTGGGGAGTGTCAGTTCAACCATTGCGTCTCTCTCTCTGTCGCGCCGCGCTTAGGAGGCGATGAACTGCCGCAGCGTTCCGCCTTGTTGGATAAAGACAAGCGCTTCGCGTTTTTGCGCGTCGCTCAACCCGTTCCAGATGGTTTGCTCTTGCGGGGTGAAGCTTATCGGCGCGGCCTCCACCACCACGGGGCCAAGGGCCGTGTCGGAGGATGCCATGCAGGTCCGAAAAACCTCGGAACTGTCGGTGTCGCGGATAAACCCGTTGATCCGCGTGACCTCGACGAACACCCCGCTGCGGCCGCGTTGCAACGTGGTGTTCGGGTCGGTCAGCGCCGCCTCAGCCTCAAAATAGCACTGTCGCTCTTTCTCGGAGACGAATTGCAACTGCTCCCCCCCGCATGCGGCGAGCAGGAGCACGGCCAATGTGGCAAGAGCGGGGCCGCAGCGCATCAGACCGACACGAACTGCGTCAGCGTGCCGCCATTGGCGATAAAGGCCGCGGCCTCGGCCCGGGCAGCCTCCGTCAGGCTGTTCCAGATCACACGTTCATCCGAGGACAGGCCCGGCGGCATGGGTGTCAGACCCGCAGCGTCCGGCAAGGGCGGCGTACCGGCAACGGGGGCCGGTTCGGCGGGTTGGGGTGCGGTTTCGGTGCAAGCCGCAGCCAGCCCAAGGGCCGAGAGCGCGGCAAGGGTTCTGAGCGTCATAAATATCCCTTTCGTCCGACAGTCTATCGCCCAAGAAGGCACGAAATCCGACAGAGAAGCAATTGCCCGGCATTTCTTTAGGCTGTTGAAGCCGTTTCCAAGGCAGGACCAAGATCGTTGAACTCTTCGATACGCAGCATTCGAACATCGTTCACCGACGGTGCAAACCATTGAAGTGTTCGCGACACGTCCTGGATAGCCAGAACACATGTAACGGCAGTCACATCAGCCTCCCCAAAATAGACGCGGCCGTGCTGCCGTTCAAAGCCATGATCGGACAGGATCCGTCCGATCTCGGTGTAACCGTTGTTCCAGCTCTGGCCGGGATAAAGCTCCTGCTTCCGGTTGGTGTCCATGTCAAAGGCGCTTGCATACATACCCTTTGCGTCCCCTTTGCTGTTATGTCCAATGGACGACATGGTCAGTACACCCGGGCCTTTGGCGCGATCCGGTTAAGATCGATCCCGCCCTCGTTATGGCTGGTCAACGGGTCGAGGTGGACGTCGCGATAGGACAGCGTGACGGTGTTGTCGTCGTCGACCCGGGCCAGGCTGTGCACCCGCCAATTCGCGTCGTCGCGATCCGGGTGATCCTCCTGCGCGTGCGCGCCGCGGCTTTCCTTGCGCGCCTCGGCCGAGACGACGGTGGTCAGCGCGTTGGGCATCAGGTTGTTCAGCTCCAACGTCTCCATAAGGTCGGTGTTCCAGATCAAAGACCGGTCGGCGACGGAGATGTCCGCCATCCCATCGGCGACGACCTTCATTTTCTTGGCGCCCTCGGCCAGCGTCTGATCGGTGCGGAAAACAGCCGCGTCTTTTTGCATCGTCTTCTGCATCTCAAGGCGAAGATCCGCGGTTGGCGTGTCGCCCGCGGCGTGGCGGAGCACATCGAACCGGGTCATCGCCTGGTCGACCGAACGGCTGTTCAGGTCTGCATTGGGCGCATCCGGGTCGACAACCTGGCCCGCGCGGATAGCAGCGGCCCTGCCGAAAACCACCAGATCGATCAGGGAGTTAGAGCCAAGCCGGTTGGCGCCGTGGACACTGGCGCAACCGGCCTCTCCGACCGCCATCAAACCGGGCAAAACACGGTCTTGGTCG
>CALCPC010000892.1 GCA_937900975.1 uncultured Paracoccaceae bacterium | reverse complement strand
GTCCAAGCGTGTCAAGAGCTTGGGATGCCTTACACCCCCGACTTCAATGGTGCCGAGCAAGCGGGCGCCGGGATTTATCAAACAACCATTCGCGACAATCGCCGCTGTTCGGCCGCCATTGGATACCTTCATCCCGTGCGCGGGCGGCCCAATCTGACCGTGCTGACCGATTGCGCGGTGCGGCGCGTGTTGTTTGACGGGCGCCGCGCTGTCGGCGTTGCGTATTCCCGTGGCCGGGGGGCAGAGCGGTCACTTGCCACGCGGGAGGGTTTGGTGACCGCGGGGGCCATCGGCTCGCCCAAGCTGATGATGCTGTCGGGCGTGGGGGAGGCTGCGCATCTGCGCGAAACCGGTGTTGACGTGGTCCATGATCTGCCGGGGGTCGGCGCCAATCTGCAGGACCATTTCGGCATCGATATCGTGGCCGCGCTCAGCGGCCCAGACAGCCTCGACAAATACGCCCGGCCGCATTGGATGCTCTGGGCGGGGCTGCAATACGCCTTGTTTCGCACCGGACCCGTTGCCTCCAACGTGGTGGAGGGCGGCGCGTTCTGGCATTCCGGCCCACCGGGCGCGCGCCCCGATCTTCAGTTTCACTTTCTGGCCGGTGCTGGCGCCGAAGAGGGGGTAGAGGGCGTGCCCGGCGGCGCCGGCGTGACGCTGAACAGCTATACGTTGCGCCCGAAAAGCCGCGGGACAGTACGCCTGCGCTCCCCCGATGTGGCGGACAAGCCTTTGATCGATCCAAATTTTCTAGCCCATCCCGACGATCTTAAAACCTCGGTCCGCGGCGTTCGGCTAAGCCGTGAGATTTTTCGCCAGCCAAGCCTTCAGAAGTTCATCCGCGCGATGCATCTGCCAAAGGACAGCGTTGAAACCGATGCGGCCTTCAAGGATTTTGCCCGCCAATACGGGCGCACATCCTACCATCCGGTCGGCACCTGCAAAATGGGGCAGGACGCGATGGCGGTCGTCGACCCAGAGCTTCGGGTGCGGGGCTTGTCGGGGATCCGGATCTGCGACAGTTCGGTCATGCCAAGCCTTATCGGCTCTAACACCAACGCGCCAACCATCATGATCGCCGAGAAGGCCAGCGATTTGATCCGGGGCAACCGCTGACGCCGCGGCGTCGACGGCGGTTCGTGAAACATCGGATCCGTCGCGCACCCCAGACCGCGTTGACATCCGTGATTTCTGGCAGCGTTCGGTGATCCCGGTTGGACACGGAACGCGTCAGGGTTCGAGGATGATCTTCGGCGCGGCGCTTTGGCCGGCCGCGATGGCGTCAAAAGCCTCGACACCTTGGGACAGGGGGCGGATCTCGGGCCAGGTAAGGGGGCCGAGGCGGCCGTCGAACATGGCGGCCGCGGTGGCGCGGAAATCGGCGGGCGTGTAGGTGTAGCTGCCCAGCACCGCGATTTCCTGCAGCGTGATCCGGCGGATGTCATAACCATCCGCCCCACCGCCCAGACCGATATGCACAATGGCGCCGCCGGGGCGCACCGCGGCCGATGCGGCCTTTCGGGTGGCGGGGATGCCGACACCGTCGATCACAAGATCGACACCATCGGGGCCAGGCTCTGCCACCGGATCGAAGACGGCAATCCCCTCGCCCGCGACCACGGCCCGGCGCGCGGCCAGCGGCTCGGCCAGCCACAGATCTTTCACGCCGAGACTGCGCAAAACCAGCGCAGCGCCAAGACCGATGGCCCCGCCGCCCTGAACAAGGCAGCGCGAACCCGTGCCGATCGGTCCCAAGACACGCGCGGCAAGTGCGATACCGTGCCAGCCACAGGCCAAAGGCTCGGCCAGCGACGCCACCGCGGTGGGCACGCTGTCGGGAAGGGTGACCAAGTTCGCCGCGGGAATTGTCAGATATTCGGCAAACCCGCCGGGGCGGGGTGGCATCGACAAGATCTGGCGTTTGGCGCAAAGGTTCGCCCGCCCCGCGCGGCAGGCCGGGCAGACACCGCAGCCGACCAGCGGGTTCACGGTGACGCGCCGGCCGGCCTCTGCCCCGGCGGCAATGGTGCCCGCAACCTCATGGCCAAGGATCAGCGGCGCGGGACGGCGGGCGTCATGACCCGCCCAGGCGTGCATGTCCGAGCCGCAGATCCCAACATGCGCCACCCGCACCAGGACGTCCGGGCCGGGCGCTGGCACCGGTTCCTGCCGCAAAACCAGTGTCTTCGGCCCGGTATAGACCAGTGCTGTCATCCCCCGCCCGGTCATTTCGCAGTATACCCACCGTCGACAAACAGGATTTGGCCGGTGACGTAGGCGCTGGCGGCGGAACAGAGAAACAGCGCGGGGCCGATCAGATCTGCCGTGCTGCCGTTGCGCCCAATGCAGGTTTGTGCGGCATTGGCGGCGGCGCGGGCGGGATCTGCGAAGACCGGGCCGGTCAGTTCGGTCGGAAAGAAGCCCGGCGCCAGCGCGTTGGC
>CALCPC010000891.1 GCA_937900975.1 uncultured Paracoccaceae bacterium | reverse complement strand
CGGCATGCTGCGTCAGACCGCGGCGCACGGCCCAGCGGCCGTTGCCATCCGTGATGATGGCGATGTGACTGGGCGTCGGGCGTTTGTGAAGCGCGCGTGTGTTGGGCATGACCGTCCTTCCGAGCAGGTGTCAGACCTGCATGATCTCATCCTGTTTGGTGACCAGCGCGTCGTCGACGCGCTTGATCGCGGCATCGGTCAGTTCCTGGATCTCGCCTTCCCAAATCTTCTGGTCATCTTCACTCATCCCGTCGGCCTTGGCCTTTTTGAGCTGATCCATACCGTCCCGGCGCACGTTTCGAATGGCGATCCGCGCCGCCTCCGCGTATTGGCCCGCAACTTTGGCGAGATCACGGCGCCGTTCCTCGTTCAACTCCGGTATCGGCAACCGCAGGATCGTGCCGTCCATCTGGGGATTTATCCCAAGACCGGAGTTGCGGATCGCCTTGTCGACCGCGTTGACCAGGGCCTTATCCCAAACATTGATCAAGACCATCCGCGGCTCTGGCACGTTGATGGTCGCGCATTGGTTGATGGGCATCGTGCTTCCATAGGCGTCCACCGTCACGGGATCGAGCATCGAGGCCGAGGCCCGCCCGGTGCGCAGCGACGCAAACTCTGTCTTTAGCGCGTTCAGCGCGCCATCCATGCGCTTTTGCAGCCCATCGGTGTCGATTTCAATGTCCGTCATCTCTCGCTCTCCCCGCCGTGGCGGCCTTACCCGTGGCTGACCATCGTGAAAACCCCTTCGCCCCGGACAACGCCCGCCAATCCGTTCGGTTCATCAAGCGAAAAAACGACGATCGGTAAACCGTTCTCCCGCGCAAGGGCAATGGCCGAGGCATCCATGACGCGGAGGTTTTTTTGCAACACTTCGTCATAGCTGATGTGGGGATAAAACTGCGCGTCCGGGTTGGTCTTGGGGTCGCTGTCGTAAACGCCCTGAACCTGGGTTCCCTTAAAGCTCGCCTGGCACGACATATCTGCGGCGCGAAGCGACGCTGCCGTGTCGGAAGTGAAATAGGCATTGCCCGTTCCCGCGGCAAAGACACAGACCCGGCCATTTTCCAAATGCCGCACGGCGCGGCGCCGGATATAGGGCTCACACACTTGGTCCATCGGAATGGCCGAGATGACACGGGTGTGGATCCCCTGCTTTTCCAACGCAGATTGCATCGCCAGCGCATTCATAACGGTCGCAAGCATCCCCATGTAGTCGGCCGTCGTCCGCTCCATCCCCTGGGCGCTGCCCTGAAGACCGCGAAATATGTTGCCGCCGCCGATCACCATGCAAACCTGCACGCCGAGATCGATAACCTTTTGAACTTCCTCGGCAATGCGCTCAACAGTGGGGGGATGCAATCCGTAATTCTGCGGACCCATCAAGGCTTCACCGGAAATTTTCAGAAGGACGCGAGTATACTTGGGACTGGATGAGCCGCCATCGACGGATCCCTCTGTGGGCATTGGGGACGCTCCATTTTATTTTCGGGGTAGGATGTCGGAAAGACGGCGGGCTTTCAACGCCAAAGCGGCGCGCACGCGCCGCCAAGACCCCGGTGCCAGACGACGCACCCGGAACTCATCGCTAGCCAGCCGAGGGTATAGTTCGGTTAAAGGAGGGGCCAGAGAGGAGAATAAAGGTGAAGAATCGCAACAGGTTGCACGCCATGGTTGTGGCTTCGGTTGCCTTCGCCGGCGCCGCCGCGGCTGAGGAGGTGACGCTTTCCACGCCCGATG
>CALCPC010000890.1 GCA_937900975.1 uncultured Paracoccaceae bacterium | reverse complement strand
CCGTCCCCGCCCTTATCGCTTCTCGGCGAAGAGCTGCTGCATTGTCAGACGGTTATGGGTCTGGTTGGCTGGACACGCAAAGCGGCGGACCAATTGGGCGCGGTGGAGGAGGCCGTCGGGCGGCATGTTCTGGCCGCGGATCTTCTGGACGCGATGTGGCTTTTCGGCCCGTTTGAGCGGCTGCCGGGGATGGGGCCGTGGTATTACGGCTCGACCAAGGGTTTCGATGCGGTGGAGTACATAATGGTCCCGCATTGCCCAATGTCGCTGAGCGCAAGACGCCGCAAATTGGAGCAAATCGCCGAGGCCGGATGGGTCCTGGAGGAGGTTATCCGATCCGACCTGTTCATCCTGTTGCGGCGGGCAGGTTGAGCGCTGTAGCCGTCAGATAGAGCAGCATCGCCGCCGAAATGCCAACACCCATTGGGATTTTGCGTTTGCGCCAACTGCGCCATCGCAGCGTCGCCGCGCGTAAGGCGCCACTTCGCCGGGCCAACGCCAGGAAAGGAACCAGAAGGATTAGACAGCCGCACAGACAGATGGCGAAGAAGGGATAGCCTTCGGGGGCGATCCACGGGACCAGCGCGCCAAGGTATTTGGCGTCGCCCCCGCCAAACGCCCCGGCGGCGGCGGCCAGGATCAAGACAAGGGTGACACCCGCCCCAACCAGCGCCCGAAAGGCGACGTCGCCAAGGGGCATGAACCAGGGTGCGACCAGAAGAAAGCCCACAAAAATTAAAAAGATGGTCAGGTTCCAAAGCTTCATGAACCGCAGGTCCGTCCACGCGGCATAAATCAGCACTGGAAAAAGCAGCGCCAGCGCGACCGGATCGGGGATCATGCGGCGCGGGCCCTCAGGGCCCGGCCAGCGTTTATCGCAGGACGTTGGCGTCGAGCGCCGACAACTTGCGCACAGCCTCGTCGAAATGCTGCGGATGGGTGTCGATTGCCTCTTCGAGAAGACCCTTGCCAATCTCGACATCGCCATTGCGGATCGCCTGCAACGCGATGTTGTGCAACATCTCGGCCTGCTCGGAGCTGGTCATCGGGATGGTGGGCAAGGTGTAGACACCCCGCGTCGCGCGGCTGATCGCCAGGTTGTTCTTGGCGCTGAACAGCTCTGGATTGTGGCTGATCGCCTGTAGGAACAGCTTTTCGGCCGCTTCGTGTTGCCGGCGCTGCATCTTGGAGATGCCCCAGTTGTTGAAGATCGCCGCGGGGCGTGTCGTCAGACCGCGCGCGGTTTCGTAATAATGGTCGGCCTTCTTCCACTCTTTGTTTTGGTCGGCGACCATCGCCTCCAGCCGGTAACGGTCGTATGTCTCCAAGGTCGGCGGGATCAGGTCGAGCTGCGCTTCGGCCTTTTGCCACGTTCCGTTTTGGATCAACGCCTCGGCGTAAAGCAGCCTGTCGGCGAAATCGAGCTCGCCCTGATCGTCCATCTGTTCGAAGGCCAGCGCCGCCTCCGCCGGGCGGCGCGCCCGCATGAGGGAGCGCGCATAGCCGCGCTTGAAGTCGACGCGCGTCGGATCGTTCTGCAGCGAATTGCGAAAATAATTGGCCGCGGCGTTGGGATCCGCGAAATCCAGCATAATGTCGTTCAGATTGCTGGCATCGATGACATTGATGCCGTCGAGGCTTTCGATGGTTTCGCGGTCGCGTTCGGGATCGCTGCACGCGCCAAGGAAAAGGAGCGCCGTCGCGGCGCCGCCCCTCAGGAGGGTCCCCCAAAGTGTCATGTGCCTGTACCTCTGCTCGGTTTTTGAGATCTCTTTGGATCTTTAATTTCCGAGCAAAGAATACTGCCCATTGCCACGGCGCACCAAGCGAAAATCTGCGGGGACCGCTTCGGTGGCACCGAAATTTTCCAACTTGGCGTCGAGAAGCCTCAGGTTGTCGCGTATTTCGTCCGAGGAACCGTTGTCGAGCGCGAAAGCGATGCGAAAAAGCTCCCGCGCTTCGCCAAGCTCTCCTTTGGAGTTCAGCGTGACGCCGAGGTTGTTGAGTGCGGGGATAAAACGGTCGTCCTGGTCGAGCGCTTGGCGCAGGAACCGCTCGGCCTGGTTGAGACGGCCCAGGCGGAGATGCGCCGATCCGATGGCGCTGAGCACGTCGACGGTCAGGCCAAGGGACAGCGCGGCCCGCGTATAGGCGCGGATCGCAAGGGCGAACTCTCCGGCATCCATCAGCCGATGGCCGACTTCCAGCCCGTCGGGAAACTCTGCCGTCGTTGCACCGCGCTGGGCGGCGATGCCTTGCCGGTCGTTGATCAGGGGTTGCGGGCCGGTCGCGCAGGCGGTCAGTGCAAGCAGGCCCAGCCCAACCCATCCCGCGCGCCATACGCCAGGGCGCGCCGCGCTTAGCCGAGGCTGGTTGCGATGGTGTAGACCGACGGCCCGATCAGAATGATCAGAAGCGGCGGAACCGTAAACATCATCGTGCCGAGCGTCAGTTTGGTGGGCAGCGTGTTGGCCTTTTCCTCGGCGCGCATCACCCGCTTGTCCCGCATCTCGGCCGCATAGACCCGCAGCGCGTCCGAGATCGACGTCCCGAAGGTCGCCGATTGGACCAGCACGGTCACGAAGGCTGAAATATCCGGTACGCCGCACCGTTCCCCCATATCGCGCAGAACCGAGACGCGGTCTTTGCCCGCGCGCATCTCATTGGACACCATCTCGAACTCTTCAGCCAGGGCAGGATAGGCTTTTTCCACCTCCGTGGCCACGCGCAGAATGGATTGGTCCAGCGATTGGCCGGCCTCAACGCAAACCAGCATCAGGTCGAGCGCGTCGGGGAACCCGTTTACGATGTCCTCCTGGCGCACCTGGCGCCGACGCTCCACCCAATAATCGGGGGCGTAGTAGCCGATGCAGCCGGGGATCAGCACGCTCATAATCACGTAGCTGAGACCAGGCGTGTCGCTGCGGACCAGGACCGACAGGGTGCCGATGGTCAGAAGCGTAACGCCGAGGATAAAGCGCAAGAGGTGGAAGTTAGACACCGCGTTGCGAGAGCGATAGCCGGCCTGGATCAGCTTCAGCCGCGTCGCAGAATACTCTTTCTCATCCTGGGGTTCGATGAACGGTTTCAGACGCTCTAACTGTCGGTTTTGGCCGCCGTCATAACGCAGGCGCACGGGGGCCGAATCGGCCGTCTGCGGCCGCTGAAGCCCAACGGCGGAACCCTTCAGGCGATTGAGCGGGTCGGGCTTTTGTTTGAAGGCCAGCGGCGCAGACAACAGGATCATGATCACACCGACCAGACCCAGCATGTAGAGCGGGCCAAGCGGCCCGAGCGCCGCCGTGATAAAATCCATACCGAGCTGAATTTGATCCATCGTCTATCCCAGCCTGTCTGTCAGACTTTAATGTTGACCATAATGCGCATGAAGATCACGTTGATGACCAAGAAAACACCCACAACAATGGCGGCCGGTACGAAGGCCGGCGTGTCTTTGACATCGTCATAGTAGTTGGGGTCGATAAGCTGGATCATGATCATCGCGGCGATTGGGAAGACCGACAGGAACCAGCCTGACCAGCGTGCTTCCGCCGTGATCGCCTTTACTTTTCGAAACAGTTTGAACCGCGCACGGATAACCTTGGCCAGTCCGTCCAGAATCTCGGCCAGGTTGCCGCCCGATTGCGCCTGGATCGTGACGGCCACGGCCAGGAACTTCACATCCTGCAGATCGATCCGCTGCGCCATTTTGTCGAGGCTTTCGGTGACGGCCAGCCCATAGGTGGACTCGTCTGCGATCATCCCAAACTCTGTCCCCAGCGGGTCCGGCATCTCTTGTGCTACGATGTTGACCGCGGACGAGAACGGATGCCCCACCCGCAGGCTGCGGACGATCAGCTCTACGGCATCTGGCAATTGCTCTTCAAACAGCGCCATCCGTTTTTTGGCTTTGTTGTTCAGCCAAACATAGACGGCCCCATAGCCCATGATCACCGCAACGCAGGCCCGGACCAGGATCGTGGAGTTGGTAAAGAAGGTCAGCGCAAGAAAGCTGACGATCCCCACGATCACCATCACAACAACCAGGGCCGTTGGCGTAAAGGCGATATTGGCTTGCGCGGCTTTGTCCGACAAAGGGGCCAGGATCGGGATGCCGGCGTTTTCCTTGTGCTGTTCACGCTCCCGCCGGAGGGTTTGCAGCACGGATTCCGGGCTTTCGCCCTTTTCCAAAAGGTCGAGCCTGCGGTTGACCTTGCTTTCGAGACGCACCGACTTGCCGAAGATGATCAGATAGATCCCTTCGATCATGATGAACACGCCGACGAAGATTAGTCCGTATATAATAGGCTCGTAGGCCATTTAGGTCCGTCCGTTGTTTCGCTTTGTCATCAGACCTGCGGTACCACGTAAATGGAGGCCGGCAGATCGTAGCCCCACTGGCTAAACCGTTCCGAATACTTTGACCGAATGCCCGTCGGCTGAAAGTTCCCGATGATACGTCCGTTATCGCCAATCGAGTGGCGCTGAAACTTAAAGACCTCCTGCATCGAGATGATCTCCCCTTCCATCCCCGCAACCTCGGTGATCGAAACCATCCGGCGGGAACCGTCCTGAAGGCGGCTGACCTGCACGATCAGGTTGACGGCGGACGCGATCTGTTGGCGCACAGCCTTGATCGGCAGCTCGATCCCAGCCATGGCGATCATGTTCTCAAGCCGGGAAACCGCGTCGCGGGCCGAGTTTGCGTGGATCGTGGTCATGGATCCGTCGTGGCCCGTGTTCATCGCCTGCAGCATGTCGATCACTTCGTGACCGCGCGTCTCACCGACAATGATGCGGTCGGGGCGCATCCGAAGCGCGTTGCGCAACAGGTCGCGCTGGCTGACCTCGCCCCGCCCCTCCACGTTTGGCGGACGGCTTTCCATCCGGCCGACATGCACCTGCTGAAGCTGCAATTCGGCGGTGTCTTCGATGGTCACGATCCGCTCGTGATCGTCGATGAAGGATGAAAGCGCGTTCAGCGTCGTGGTTTTACCCGATCCGGTCCCGCCCGAGACGATGACGTTCAGCCGTGTGGCGACCGCCGCCTGAAGATAGGCGGCCATGTCTTCGGTGAAGGCGCCAAACTCCACCAACTCATCGATGGAGAGCTTGTCTTTGGAAAACTTCCGGATCGAGACAAGCGCGCCGTCGACGGCACAGGGCGGCACCATCGCGTTAAAGCGAGAGCCGTCGGCAAGCCGCGCATCGACATAAGGGTGGCTTTCGTCAACGCGCCGACCCACGGCGGAGACGATCTTGTCGATCACCCGCATCAGATGCCGGTCGTCTTTGAACCGGACGCTGGTCAACTCCAACTTGCCCTGACGCTCAACAAACACTTGCATCGGGCCGTTGACCAAGATGTCGTTGACCGACGGATCCTTCAGCAAGACCTCCAGCGGGCCGAGCCCTGTGACCTCATCGAACAGGTCCTGGTTGATCTGCTCAACCTCGGCGGAGTTCAGGACCGTGCCGGTATCGCGCAGACCTTCGCGAGTGATGGCGCCGAATTCGTAGCGCAGCTCCTGCTCGGTCGCCTTGACAATCGCCGCAAGGAACAGTGT
>CALCPC010000889.1 GCA_937900975.1 uncultured Paracoccaceae bacterium | reverse complement strand
CTTTTTGATCCGGCTCATCTCGACATCTTCGACCGGGCCGAACTTTGAGAAATCGACGGCGGGGATGGGCGGGATGCCCATGCCGCCCTGCGGCGCGCCGCCGGCGCTGGGCGCGGGCGCTGCGGCCTGTTTGTAGTGTTTCGAGATGTCCTCACGCAGGATCCGGCCTTTGCGGCCCGTGCCGTTGACCTGGCCGAGATCGACGCCGAGCGTGCGGGCGAAGGCGCGGACCGAAGGGCTGGCGTGGACTTTGCCGAAACCGGCAGCGGGGTCGGCGGCGGGGTCCGCTGGGGCGGCCGTGGTCGGGGGGGTGGGGGTGGGTGCGGGCGTGGGGTCGTCGGCGGGTTGCGGGGCGGTCGCGGCCTCGGCCGCGGCACCATTGGCGCCGTCCTCCAACAGCATGATCAGCACGCCTTCGGAGACAGAATCGCCCTCCTGCACCTTGAGTTCGGCCACCCGTCCGGCAGCGGGGCTTGGCACCTCCATCGTGGCCTTGTCGCTTTCCAATTCGATCAGCGGATCCTCGACCGAGACGGTATCGCCGACGGACACCAGGACGCTGACGACCGGCACCTCGCTGAAATCGCCAATGTCGGGCACTTTGACTTCTGTGGTCATTTTCTGTCTCCTCCCCGCTCGTCAGACCAGACGCGGGTTCGGCTTTGCGCCGTCGATGTTATAGATCTCAAGCGCCTTCCTCAGGTCGGCATCCGACACGGCGCCGGTCTTGTGCAGCTCCACCCTCGCGGCGGCGGCGATATGGTCGTCATCGCCCTCAAAGAACCGGCGCAGATTAACGCGGCTGTCAGAGCGGCCGAACCCGTCGGTGCCAAGCACGGTGAAGGGCTGCTTGACAAAGGGGCGGATCTGTTCGGCGTAGTTTTTCATATAGTCCGTCGCCGCCACGATCGGGCCTTTCGCGCCTGCCAGCGCCTCGGTCACGTAAGGCACCCGTGGCTCGGCGAAGGGATCGAGCCGGTTCTGGCGGAGCGCGTCCTGGCCGTCCCGCGCCAGCTCGTTCAAACTGGTCGCGGACCAAATGTCGGACGTGACCCCGAAATCGGCCTTCAAACGCTCTGCCGCGCGCATCGCTTGCACCAGGATGGTGCCAGAGCCCATGAGGTTCACGTGCTTTTTGCCCGGTCGCGCGGTTTTCTGAAACCGGTAGAGCCCGCGCACGATCCCCTCTTCGGCGCCCATCGGCATGTCGGGATGGGCGTAGTTTTCGTTCATCAGCGTCAGGTAGAAATAGACGTCTTCCTGATCGGCGAACATGCGCTGCAGCCCGTGCTGGATGATCACGGCGACCTCGTATTGGAAGGTCGGATCGTAGCTGATGCAGTTGGGCACTGTGCCGGCCAGGATGTGGCTGTGCCCATCCTCGTGCTGCAGCCCCTCACCATTAAGCGTGGTGCGCCCAGCGGTGCCGCCGAGCAAAAAGCCCCGCGCCCGGCTGTCGCCGGCGGCCCAGGCCAGATCGCCGACGCGCTGGAACCCGAACATCGAATAATAGATGTAGAACGGGATCATCGGCACGCCATGGTTGGAATAAGAGGTCGCCGCCGCGATCCAGTCGGCCATGGCTCCGGCCTCGTTGATGCCCTCTTGCAGGACCTGGCCGGTCTCGCTCTCCTTGTAGAACATCATCTGGTCGCGGTCTTCGGGCGTGTAGTTCTGGCCCAGAGGATTGTAGATCCCGACAGACCGGAACAGCCCCTCCATCCCGAAGGTTCGGCTTTCGTCGGGGACGATCGGCACCACCTGTTTGCCGATCTTCTTGTCGCGCAAAAGCGTCGTCAGGATCCGCACGAAGGCCATGGTGGTTGAGATCTCACGCTCCCCCGTGCCCTTGAGCTGCGCCTCGAATTTGTCCAGCGCGGGCACGTCCAGCGCCTCGACATCGCGCCAGTGGCGTTTCGGGAACTCTCCCCCCAACTCCTTGCGGCGGTCGGCGAGATAGGCTTTTTGGGCGTTGTTAAGCTTGACGAACGGGGCTTTTGGAAGGTCCTCGTCCGAGACCGGGATCTTGAAGCGGTCGCGCATCGCACGCAGCTGATCGTCGGCCATTTTCTTTTGCTGGTGGGTGGTGTTTTGCCCCTCACCCGCCGTGCCCATGCCATAGCCCTTGACGGTTTTGGCAAGGATGACAGTCGGTTGGCCGCCGGTTTTCGACGCGTGCTTGAAGGCGGTGTAGACCTTGCCGATGTCGTGCCCGCCGCGGCGCAGATCCCAGATCTGTTCGTCGGTCCAATCCTCGACCAAGGCCGCCGTTTCGGGGTATTTGCCGAAGAAATGCTTGCGGATATAGGCGCCATCCTTCGACTTGAAGGTCTGGTAATCGCCGTCGACCGTCTCTTCCATCAGTTGGCGCAGCTTGCCGGACACGTCGCGCTCCAAAAGATCGTCCCAGCCGCGGCCCCAGAGAAGCTTGATGACGTTCCAGCCGGCGCCGCGGAACTCTCCCTCCAACTCCTGCACGATCTTGCCGTTGCCCCGCACTGGGCCGTCAAGCCGCTGGAGGTTGCAGTTGATCACGAAAATGAGGTTGTCCAGCCCCTCGCGCGCGGCCAGGCCAATGGCGCCGAGGCTTTCGGGCTCATCCATTTCCCCATCGCCGAGGAAGGCCCAAACCTTGCGATCCGAGGCGTCGATCAGCCCGCGGTTGTGCATGTATTTCATGAACCGCGCCTGGTAGATCGCCATGAGCGGCCCCAGCCCCATCGAAACGGTCGGGAACTGCCAGTAATCCGGCATCAGCCAGGGATGCGGATAGGAGGAGAGGCCACCGCCGGCCACCTCAGAGCGGAAGTTCTCAAGCTCCGCTTCCGAAATCCGCCCTTCCATAAAGGACCGCGCATAGATCCCGGGCACCACATGGCCCTGGAAAAACACAAGATCGCCGCCGTGGCTGGCCGCTATCGCCCGCCAAAAGTGGTTGAGACCACCATCGAAGAGCGCCGCCGAAGAGGCCAAGGATGCGCTGTGCC
>CALCPC010000888.1 GCA_937900975.1 uncultured Paracoccaceae bacterium | reverse complement strand
GGCGCAACATCATCTTCGGCATCATCATCCTTGTGATGCTGCTTTCCCAGACCTTGCGAAAAGGAGCCTCCGGGTGACTACGCCCCATTTTATCACCGTCGATCCGCGGTTTGAGACCTTCGTCGACACCGCCACGCCGCCTGAGCCGATTGCGGATGGCTGCATCTGGACAGAGGGTCCGATCTGGATGGACGGTCGGCTTTTCTTTAACGACATTCCGAACAAGCGGATGCTTGTCTGGTCCGAGGCCGGCGGCGTCGAAACCGCGCTGGCCAACAGCGAATTTGCCAACGGCAACACCTCAGATCTTCGCGGTCGGATGATCTCGTGCGAGCATGGCGGTCGGCGTGTTGTCCGCCGCCCCGACCCGATGGACCCGGCGGTGGAGGTCGTGGCCGACCGCTATCAGGGCAAGCGCCTGAACTCTCCCAACGATGTTGTGGTCCGGTCGGATGGGTCGGTGTGGTTCACCGATCCGCCCTATGGCATCAATTCGGATGTCGAGGGGTATCCGGCGGACAGCGAAATCGGCGGATGTTACGTGTTTTGCATGCTGCCCGACGGGACGCTGCGGGCGGTCGCGCAGGATTTCGACAAGCCCAACGGGCTGGCGTTCTCGCCCGATGAGCGGCGGCTTTATGTGGCCGATTCCGGGGCGATCCGCGGCGCGAGCTTTCCGGGCAGCGATTACGACCTGCCGCATCATATCCGCGTGTTCGACGTCGACGGCACGACCCTGTCAAACGCCCGTGTGTTTGCCGTGATCGCCCCGGGCGTGCCGGACGGGTTTCGCGTGGATCATGAGGGGTATCTTTGGACCTCTGCCCTCGACGGGATCCATTGCCTGTCGCCCGAAGGCATGCTGATCGGGAAGATCTGGCTGCCGGCGCAAACCTCAAACATCTGTTTCGGCGGGGCGGAGGGTCAGACGCTGTTTATCACCGCCTCCGACAAAGTTTACCGCGTTGCCAGCACCCGCCGCGATGCCGCGGCGGTTTTGCGGCGCGCTAAGGGGATCCAAACATGACACAGTCGGTTGCTGTCTTCGGTCTTGGCTCGATGGGTTTTGGCATGGCGCAGTCTTGCCTGCGCGCGGGGCTGCGCGTCTATGGCTTCGACGTCGTCGCCGCCAATGTCGACCGGTTTCGCGCAGCGGGCGGCGCGACGGGCGCGCTCGACACTGTGGCGCCCACGCTTGATGCCTCGCTGCTGGTCGTGCTGAACGCCGAGCAGGTGGAAGCCGTGCTTTTCGGCGCGGACGGTCTTGTGCCGCATCTGGCGCCGGGGGCTGTGGTGATGGTCTCGGCCACCGTCCCGCCAGAGTTCACGCGGGAGATGGCCCGCCGCACGGCGGCCGAAGGCGTTCACTATCTCGACGCGCCGGTCTCGGGCGGGTCGGTGAAGGCGGCGGAGGGCGCGCTGGGGATCATGGCCTCGGGCACGCCGGCGGCCTTCGGCGCGGCAGAGCCTGTACTGGCCGCGACGGCGGCCACGGTCTTTCGCCTCGGCGACGCGGCTGGCGCGGGCTCTGCCATGAAGGCCGTCAACCAGCTTTTGGCCGGCGTCCACATCGCAACAATGGCAGAGGCGATGGCCTTCGGCCTGACCCAAGACATCGCGCCCGCGACCTTCCTGGAGGTGATTTCGCAATGCGCGGGCACCTCCTGGATGCTGGAAAACCGTGCCCCTCATGTGGTGGCGGGCGATTACACGCCGCACAGTCAGATGCGGATCTGGCCGAAGGATCTTGGCATCGTTCTGGCGTCGGCCAAGGCGACGGGCCTTGAGACGCCGATCGCCGAGGCCGCGCTTGCCCGCTATCAGGAGGCGATGGCGATGGGACTGGGGCCCGAGGACGACGCCGCGGTGGTCAAGGTCTATGCCCGCGACGCGGGTCTGACATTGCCGGACGGTTCGACATGAAGCTGGGGTGTATCGGCGATGATTTCACGGGGTCGAGCGATCTGGCCAACACGTTGGCCAAGGCTGGGATGCGGGTTGTGCAATACACTGGCCTGCCAAGCGCGCCGGCGGCGCCAGAGGTAGAGGCCGGTGTTGTCGCGCTGAAATCGCGATCCATCCCCCCCGAAGAGGCTGTGCGGCAATCTCTGGCCGCGCTCGAATGGTTGCGGGCCCAAGGGTGCAGCCAGATCTTCTTTAAATACTGCTCGACCTTCGATTCGACCCCAGAGGGCAATATCGGCCCCGTGGCCGACGCCTTGGCCGACGCACTCGGCGCCGCGTGCGTGATTGTGTGCCCCGCCTTTCCCGGCACCGGACGGTCTGTCTATCAGGGGCATCTTTTCGTGAACGACACGCTTTTGAACGAAAGCGGGATGGAGGCGCATCCGCTGACACCGATGACGGATCCCGATATCCGCCGCTGGCTGGCGCGGCAAAGCCGGCACGCCATCGGGCATGTCCCGGCCCCGCATGTCTTTGCCGGGCCGGACGCGATTGCCGCGGCGCTGTTGGCAGAGCAGGACCGCGGTCGGCGCCATATCGTGGTCGACGCAATCCGGGATGAGGATCTGATTGCCATCGGGCGCGCGGCCGCCGACTTACCGCTGGTCACCGGCGGCTCGGGCGTTGCGATGGGGTTGCCCGCGAATTTCGGCGCCACGCCCCGGCAGCCCGACTGGTCGGGGCAAAGCGGGCCCTGTCTGATCCTGTCGGGCTCCTGCTCGGTCGCGACGCGCGGTCAAGTTGCCTATCACGCCCGGCACCATCCGGTGCGGGAGGTGCGCGCCGAAGACGTGATCGGCGGCAAGACAACGCCCGAGGCGGTGTTGGCCTGGGCCCGGGACGCCGGCGATCTGCCGCTGGTCTACACCTCGGCCGATCCGGGCGTTGTCGCCGCCATCCAAAACCGTTTCGGCCGCGAAACGGCGGCCGGCGCCATCGAGGCCTTTTTTGCGGCCCTCGCGCGGGGCGCTGTCGCGGCTGGCGCCGGGCGGATCATCACCGCGGGGGGCGAGACCTCGGGCGCTGTGGTTGAGGCGTTGGATCTTGGCCCACTCTCGATCGGGCCCGAAATCGACCCGGGTGTTCCGGCGCTGAGCGCCGGACCGTCCCTGGCCTTGGCGCTGAAATCGGGAAATTTCGGGCGCGAGGACTTTTTTGAGAAGGCGGCCCGCCTGCTGGCCGGACCGCCTGGCACGCCCTGATCAGGCCAGCGTCGCCATGCGACGCTCATAAAAAGTGGCAAGGCTTTGGGTCGCCGCGGCAATCGCGGCCGCTGTCACCGCCCGATCTTCGGGCGTCAAAGCCAGCGACGGATACACCTTGCCCGGCGATTTGAACACGCCGTGGGCGCGCAGCGCTTGGTTCCAAACGGCGTTGCTTTCAGGATCGCTGTGCTTGACGCTGCGATAATCGATGGGCTTGGCATCGGTAAAAAGGACGTCGAAAAGGGTCGGATCGCCGCAGATCCGGTGCGGGATGCCAGCCTTGGTCAGCGCTTTGGCTTGCATGTCCATCAAGTCCTGGCCAAGCGCGCGAAGGCGCGGATACTGGCCGGGCCGCCGCAGGATTTCCAGGGTTTTACGCCCCGCGACAGCCGCGACCGGGTTGCCCGACAGGGTGCCGAGCTGCATCAGCCATTTCTCACGCCCGGCCTTTGCCGCATCGAAATGGGCCATAATCTCGGCCCGCGCGCCGAGCGCCGCAAGCGGGAAGCCGCCGCCGATAACCTTGCCCAGCGTCGAGATATCGGGCGTCACGCCATAGAGCGTTTGCGCACCGCCATAGGCCAGGCGGAAGCCGGTCACGATCTCATCGAAGATCAAGAGCACGCCGTGACGGTCGCAAAGATCGCGCAAACCCTGCAAAAATCCGGGCGCTGCAGGGATGATCCGCTGCAAAGGCTCCACCAAGATCGCGGCGATGTCGCTGTGTTCGTCGAGAAGCGAGGCGGTCGCGGCCAGATCGTTGAACGGCGCGACAAGCACATCGTCGGCGACGGTTTTTGGGATGCCGGCGCTGTCGGGGACAGGGGTCGGGAAATTGACGGCGTGGGCGGGTGCCAAGCTCATCTGCGCCTCGGCCGACATGCCGTGATAACCGCCCTCGAATTTCAGGATCTTGGGCTTGCCGGTGAACGCGCGCGCAAGGCGGATCGCATACATATCCGCCTCGCCCCCCGATGTGACAAAGCGGACCTGCTCACAACTTGGCATGGCGGCCACGATATACTCGGCGAGGTCGATGCCAGAGGCGCTCTTGGCAAAAATGGTCATGCCTTGAGGAAGTTGTCGGAAGACCGCCTCCATCACCTCCGCATGGCCATGGCCCAGGATCATGGGGCCAGAGCCGATGAGGTAGTCGACATAGACCGTGCCATCCTCATCCCAGACGCGGGCGCCCTGCCCCCGCGCGATGATGATGCCCGAGTCGAAATTGCCAAAGCCCGCCGCTGGTAAAACCGCGTGCGCCCGCGCGATCCATTCGGCTTGGGTATGGGTGCGGTGCATCAGGTCACTCCAAGATAAGATCGGGCGGGCCAAGCCGGTCGGTATCGATGGCATGGCCAAGGCCCGGGCCCTCTGGCGGCGCGATGCGCCCGGCATTGCGGCTGGGCCCATGCGGCGCGAAGCGCGGCGCGACATAGCCCGAAAGATCGCAGACGTTGAGAACGCGGTCGGGTTCTGTCGCCGCAGCGAGGTGAAGCGCCGCCGCGGTGGCGATATCGCTGCCCCATGTATCCTCGATACACATCTTGGCCCCAAGATAGAGGCAAAGATCCCGCGCCCGCCGCAGGGCAGACAGCCCGCCGAATTTTGAGAGTTTAAGCGCCACAGCGTCGAGGATGCCGAGCCTGTGCGCCTCAAGCAACGTCTCGGTATTGTGGGCCAGTTCATCCAGCTTCATCGGCAGGCCGGTCGCCCGCTGAACGCGGGCGCACTCGGCCAGCGTGGCACAGGGATGTTCCAGCATAACGTCAAGCGCGGCAGCCCCGCGACCGACGCGGATCGCGTCAAGCGATGTCGCGCCGCAATTCCAGTCGCCGTAAACCAGCGGCCCCGGCCCCACAGCGGCGCGCACGGCCGCCAGACGCGCGACATCCGTCTGCCAATCGCCCGACGCGCCGAGCTTTGCCTGAAACTGTGTGATGCCCGCGGCCTGCGCGTCCCGTGCGATGCGGCCCATCTCTTCCGGCGCTATAGATGTGATGGAGTGGTAAAGCGGCAGATCCGCCTGCCGCCGCCCGCCAAGAAGCGCATAAAGCGGCAGGCCGGCGGTTTTGCCCAGAATGTCCCAAAGCGCGATGTCGAGCGCGGATTTCGCATAGCGGTGGGCGGGCAGATGGGCGTCGGCGCGCGCCATCACCGCCTCCACCCCCAAAGGGTCGGCGCCCAGAAGCACGGGCGCCAATTCCTGCAGCGCTGGACCGACGCCGCGGGCATAGGCGGGCAGATATTGCGGGATCGGGCAGACCTCCCCCCAGCCGGTGATCCCGGATGCGGTTTCAAGCGCGATCACCACCGTCTCGACGGCGTCGCAGGTTTTGCCGGCGGCCATGTAATAGGTCGTGTGGCTGGTCAGCGAGAGGTGCCAAAGCTTAAGCCGCGCAATCCGCGCATCCCCCACCGGCGCCAGCGCGGGTGTCGGGATCACCGTCACGCCGCGGGCTCTCGGACTGCATCTGTGCGCGGTTTCAGGCTGTCGGGGTCGTAGGCCGGCGCGCCCAGCACGCGGGCCGCGCGGGGCGCGCCGTGGATCAGAACCTGAAGCGTGGTGCCGGGATCGGCCGCGCTGGTGTGAAGATAGGCAAACGCCAGGATTTTCCCGACCGTGGGCCCATAGGCCACCGAGGCCGTCGCGCCAACGACCCGCCCGTCCTGCCGCACGGGCTCTCCCCCATGGCCATCGACATGGCCGTCGGGCGCAATCGCCAGATAGGCGCAGATCCAGCGCCGCGCGGGCGCAAGCGTCGCGTCGCGGCCAAGATAGGTCTTGTCCCGGCGGGCAAAGCGCAGCACGTCGGCCTCGGCCAACGTGACCTCGTTGGTCAGCTCGGCCGCGCCCTTGAACCCTTTCTCCAAGCGCATCGCGTTCATCGCAAAGCTGCCATAGTCGGCGATGCCAAAGGCCGTGCCCGCGCGCCAAAGCGCGGCATAAACCTCTGACATCGCCCCGCGGGGCATGTGCAGCTCCCACCCAAGCTCTCCGGCATAGGACATGCGCAGAGCCCAGACTGCCTGCCCCGCAACCTGGATTTCTTGTCCGGAAAGCCAGCGAAACGCGCTGTTATCAAGCCGCGCGTCGGTCACAGCGCCAAGCACGTCACGGGCGCGGGGACCGTTCAGCGCAAGGGCGCCCCAATCCTCTGACACCGCGGTTATGGTGACGGTTTCGCCGGTCTTTGCCGCCGACAGGTGGTCGAGCAGGCGTTGCTCAAAAAACGCCGCCGTGACCAGATAGAACCGGTCGGGCGCCATCCGAACGATGGTCGTCTCCAGCTCAATCCGACCGCGCCGGTTCAGCATATGCGTCAGCGTGATGGAGCCTGTTTTTTGCGGCATCCGGTTCGCGGTCAGCCGATCCAGTATCGCATAAGCATCCGGGCCGGTCACCAGGACCTTGGTGAACGCGGTCACGTCCATGAGGCCCACACGCTCTCGCACCGCGCGCACTTCTGCGGCCACCAGCGTATCGACCGGCGTGCGGTGAAAGGCATAGTGATCGACCTGCGCGACCCCGTCGGCGGCAAACCAGCGGGGCCGCTCAAAGCCGTAGACCTCTTCATAGACCGCGCCTTTGGCCTTTAGCGTTTCGTAAAGGGGCGAGGGTTTCAGCGGGCGGCCGGCCAGACGGTTGAAATGCGGGAATGGGATTTCATGGCGCAGGCAGTAATCCTCCCGCGCTTTGGTGACCTGCCACGCGGGCTCTGCATAGGTGCCGAAGCGGCGCGGATCGTAGTCGCGCATTGAGATGTCGGCGGCGCCGTGGACCATCCAGCGCGCCAACTCTCGCGTCAAACCCGGCCCCCAACCAATGCCGATCTGCGTCCCGCAACAGCACCAATAATTCCGCACGCCCGGCGCCGGCCCAATCAAGGGGTTGCCATCGGGCGGGTGGCTGATCGCGCCATGCACATCGCGGGCAATGCCGAGATTTGCA
>CALCPC010000887.1 GCA_937900975.1 uncultured Paracoccaceae bacterium | reverse complement strand
CGTCCATGCGCGGTAAAACAGGCTGAGCATCCGATGGGTGAAAAGATCGGCAAAGGCCACCAGCGTCGGATCGCGGTGGTTGCGGCTGCGCGCCCGCGCATAGTCCGTTAGATGCAGCGGCAGCGGCCCGTGCGGGCCCCACAGCCCGAAAAATCGGTTGGTCAGACGCGCGGGCCGCCCGGCCGTGCCGGGTTTGAAAGCCGCGATGGTCGCGCGGGGAAACGCAAGCTCTGGCACCTGGCCCAACCGCACGCGATCCTCGCGCGGGCGGCGCGTTTCGCCAAGCCGGCCCGTATCCTCGAAATGAGCCTCCAACACGCGCAGCGCGTGAAGCAGATGAAACCGCTCCGCATCCTGTGCGAGGCGGTCGAATTTGGCTACACCATCTGGCGCAGGCCGCGGGTCGCGTCCCATCGAGCCACCTCCCCCCTTTGTTGGGTTTTAAGCACCAGCTCGGTGAAGCTGTTAATCGAGGCATAGCGCGCGAAAAACCGCTCCAAAACCGAGGCGAGCGTGTAGACGCTGGTCCCTTCGAAAAAGCTTTCGTCCATCTCCAGCGTGATTTCGAGCCCTTTGACGGCGGTCGACAAAACCTCATCGGGCATCCGCCGGACAATGGCGCGGCTGTCGATGCGCACGATGCCTTCAAGCTGCTTTTGAAAGCTTCGGTCCTCGCCCGGGGCATAAAGACCGATCAACTCTCGCAGCGCTTCGGCACTGCCGCCAAACCCGGTATCGGCGATGGAGAGGTAGTTGAGGCTGAGATGACTGATCAACCGCCAGGCCGCCCCCTGGCTGGCGAGGGAGCTTCGCGGCCGGGTCGGGACCACCGGTGTCTCGATCCGCTTTACCGGGCCGCCCCCCGGCAGGCTGAACATATCCGGCGCGCCGGTCGCCAGCAGCAGCGGCAAATCGCGGTTGGTACACAAAGCCTCCACCGCCAATTGGTCAAGCGTCGCGCCATAGGGCGCCTCATTGCGATCCACAAGGCTCAGATAGACCTCGCCGCCGAGATAGGTCGTGCGGGTGCCGCGCAACCGCTCTTTCTCAGAGCGCTGGCGCATCCGGCGGCGGACGGCGAAATAGGCGTCATGCACTTCGCCGATCGCCGTCAGCTCTGACTGACTGTAGAAGGGATAAAAGCGGACATCGTCTTCACCCTCGCCGCTGATCCCGATGACCTTTTCGACCTGCACAACTTCGTAATCCTGCGGCGCGGTGCGGTCGACGACGACGTGATGCTCATAATCGCGGTCGGTCATCAGCACCCGGTCGCAGCGCTTGTGAAACAGGTTAACAATCGGCACGGAGTGCAGCGAAAACGCCTCGGGCGTGATGTGGCTCTGCGCCTCCTTATGGCCATCACGCAGCAACAGGTAGATGTCGACCTCGCTGTCGCTGGCGCGGGAGAGCACGGGGCTGAGGCCCGAGATGTCGACAAAGTGAAACCGCTCGGGCATCGCGAAGTATTCCTGCAACAGCCGGTAGCCGTCGAAGGATTGCGGCGGCGTCTCCAAAAGCGCCTCTTCGGCAGAGAAACCGGCGGCCGTTACCGCGGCCTCGGGCAGTTCCAACCGCCAATCGTCGCGCCGGTCGGCCGAGCGGCCGGCGACCGCGGTGACCTGCGTGGACAAGATCTCATGCAAGATCCAGTTGCCCCCGCTTGGCGCCGAGAGGAAAAGCCTTAACGTGTCGGCGCTAAGATCGGCGATCTTGCCGCCCTGAAGACGCTGGAGCCGCAGGCGCAGACCCGCCCGCGCCTCCACATCGCGGCCAAAACCGGCAGCAATCAGCGCGCCGCGGCTGTCGATGTACTCCGCCTCGGCAATCCGCAGCGGCCACAGCGTCAGGTCGCTGGCGGTGCGGAAAAAGCAGGCGGTCTGGCCGCCCTCGATCACCCGGCTGCGCAAGGGGGTATGACGTTTCAGCAAAAACCCGTCATCCATCCCGGCGAGCGCGTCGTCAGGCTCCATCGTCGCGATGGCCATCGAGGGCGTTGGGGCCAGGTAATGGGGGTAGATGATTTCGAGGAGATGGCCGGTGAACGCCGGGTACTGCATCTCAAGCTCAAGCTGCACGCGCGCGGCCAGAAAGGCGAAGCCCTCGAACAACCGCTCGACAAAAGGGTCGAGCACTTCCATACCGTCGAGACCCAGCCGCGCGGCGATCTTGGGATAAGCCTCGGCGAACTCCGCGCCCATCTCCTTGATGTAGGAAAGTTCCGCTTCGTAGTGGCGCAGAAGCCGCGTGTCCATGGCGCTATCCCGCCCGGTCGAGCTTCAGCTCGCCGGTCACGACATTGACCTCGCTTCGGATGTAAAGCTCCAGCGGTACGGGTTGCGCCCACATATCGGCGCGAATGTCGAAATTGATGATGGTGTTGGCGCGGTCTTCTTCCTGGCGAAGCTCCACCCGCACGGTTTCGGGGCGGATCCGGGGTTCGAACCGGATGATCGCCTCCCGGATGGTGTCGCGGATTTCGGTGGCGCGGCGGACCGTGGACATGCCGCCGGCGACCTCACGAATGCCATAGTTGATCGTTGAGGTCAGCGCGTGGGGATGTTTGACGCGGTCGATCAACGTCTCGTGATTGTTGGTGTTCAAAAGCCATGCCAAATCGCGGCGGATGATGTCGCGCAACCGGCGGATGTCGATCACGCGCTGGTCGCGCGCCTCGTTGGCGGTTTCAGGCGCGTTGTCCGTCAACCGGTCCAGCAGCGAGGGCTGCAGGCGTTCGGTAATGGTCCGGTCAGCCATCGGCGGCGGCCGTTGCTGGGCCAAACTCCAACCGGCGCAGATCCATGATGGCGACATCCCCGGCATCGGTCGCCAAAAGCCGCTGCCCAAGCCCGATAAACGTCTCGGCGCCCGCATCCGCCCAGGTGGTTTGGCGGGCCAAACGCTCCTCCGCGCTGCCGTTTTCGGCGGTGCCGGCATAGCGGGTCGGGATCAGGCCCACCATCTCGGCGCCGGTGGCAAGCGTCAGGTTGACGGGCATCCACACACTGTCGCGCAGATCCTCCGGCGCCTCTGCCCGAACTGTGGAAAGCGCCGAGAAGGGGACCCAGTAATACTTGCCGTTGACCACAATTTCCAAAAGCGGGCCAAGGCGCATATCGGCGTCGGCAATCCAGGCAAAGGGCACGTCGTTGAGCGCGCCGGCCACGGCTGGCGCTGCGTCGAACGCTTGGGCACGGAGCGCGGCGGCGGCTTCGACATTGCCGGCCGCTTGCAGCGCCAGCGCCTCGATCATCGGCGCGATCCACGCGGCCTCTTCCCCGAAGATGACCGGGCTTTTCTCTCCAGCGAACACTTTTGCGCGGTAAACCTCGCAAATAATGCCTTCCCGATAGGTTTGCGCCATCGGGATCGCCAAAGGCTCCATCTCCGCCGAGACTTTAAGCTGGGTGATCGCGCGGGACCAATTGCCCATAACGGAAAGAAGCTGGAAGAGGAAAATCCGAAGCTTCGGGTCTGCGGGGTCCTTGCGCACTTTATCCTGCAGGGCAGACAAGGCGCCGTCGATATCCCCGGCCTTCAGCCGCTCCTCCGCTGTCATTCCAAACGTCCTTTCGGCGCATCCGCGCCACTTCTTGTGAGTAGGGGCGCCGCACAGATGTGCGGCGCCCTCGGGCCTGTCGAAATCCGGGTTCGGATTAGACGGTGTGCGCGGCTTTGTTGTTCACGCGGCTCCAGATCATCTCTTTCGGCGCGGCGACCTGCTTGCCGTCCGATCCCAGCGCGAAGTAGTGGAACTTCACCGCGCCCCATTCGAAGGCGGTGGACTGGACCAGGGTTTCTTCGCCCTTGGAGCCCGAGAAGTTACAGGACGCCACGAAGACCTTCTTGAAGTCGTACTGGACGTAAACGTTGGGGTTCGCCCCGCCAGAGCGGCGCACGACCAGCGTCATGTCGGTAAAGTGCTCACCCTGAGCCAGCGCCTTACACAGGTCGGCCGAGGATGTGTCGACCTGATGCATGATCGTCAGGCCGGAAAAGTCGGCCTTGCCCGCGGTCAGACCGCCGGTGGCGGAGCCGACATTGATCGGGTTCGACATGGAGATCGAGTAGGACAGAACCTCGATCGCCTTCTTTTTCTGCATTGCGTCGTCGTTGGTTTCGCCTTCGACCTTCACACCATTGGTGCCGCCGGTCATGTAGAGATATGCGTCAACAGCCATCGTTCTTCTCCTAGAGTTGGTGTTTTTACTGTATTGCGGCTAATAGTGCCGGTCTGTTACGAAGGATACCCCGAACGGGATTTCCCAAAAATTTACCCTTTTTCGCTGGGCAACTTGGAAACCAGCCGAAGGGACACGGAAAGACCTTCCAACTGGTAGTGGGGCCGAAGAAAGAACTTGGAACTGTAATAGCCTGGGTTCCCCTCGACTTCCTCAACCACGACTTCAGCCGCGGCGAGTGGACGGCGCGCCTTTTCGTCCTCGGACGAGCTGTCGGCGCTAAAATCGACGTATTGGTTGATCCACCCCTGCAGCCAATCCTGCATGTCGTTGCGCTCTTTGAACGAGCCGACTTTGTCGCGGACCATACATTTCAGATAGTGGGCGAAACGGCAGGTCGCGAAAAGCTAGGGCAGGCGCGCGGCAAGGTTAGCGTTGGCCGTCGCGTCTGGGTCGTCGTATTCGGCCGGGTCGTGCAACGATTGCGCGCCGATGAAGGCGGCAAGATCTGAGTTCTTGCGGTGGATCAGCGGCATCATGCCCGCTTTCGCAAGCTCTGCCTCGCGCCGGTCGGCGATGGCAATCTCGGTCGGGCATTTCATGTCCACGCCGCCATCGTCGGTGGGGAAAGTGTGGGTTGGCAGACCCTCGACCGCACCCCCCGATTCGACGCCCCGAATGCGCGAGCACCAGCCGTATTCTTTAAACGAGCGGTTGACGTTGACGGCCATCGCATAGGCCGCATTGACCCAGCAATATTTGTCATGCTCGTCGCCCGTCGTATCCTCCTCAAACGCGAAGGCGTCGACCGGATCGGTTTTGGAGCCATAGGGGATCCGGCCCAAAAAGCGCGGCATCGCCATGCCGATGTATTTTGAGTCCTCGCTTTCCCGAAGGCTCCGCCAGGACGCGTATTCCGGGGTCTGAAAGATCTTCGTCAGATCGCGCGGGTTTGCCAGTTCCCCCCAGCTTTCCATCGCGAAAAGCGATGGCTTGGTGCCGGTGATGAAGGGCGCGTGCGCGGCGGCGGCGACTTTCGACATCTCACCCAAAAGCTCAACATCGGGCGGCGAATGGTCGAAATGGTAATCGCCGACAAGGCAGCCATAGGGCTCCCCCCCGAACTGGCCGAATTCCTCTTCGTACAGCTTCTTGAAGATCGGCGACTGATCCCAGGCCGTTCCCTTGAACTTTTTCAGCGTCTTGCCGAGATCTTTTTTCGAGATATTCAGCACCCGGATTTTCAGCATCTCGTCGGTTTCGGTGTTGTTGACGAGGTAGTGGAGCCCGCGCCAAGCGCTTTCCAACTGCTGATACTCTTCGTGGTGCAAGATTTCGTTGACCTGTTCGGTCAGCTTTTTGTCGATCTGCGCGAGGCAGGTGTCGCCGGGTATCAACTGGTCGACAGCCAGGGCGCGA
>CALCPC010000886.1 GCA_937900975.1 uncultured Paracoccaceae bacterium | reverse complement strand
GTCGATGTTCACGTTCGTGGGCCTGATCGGGAAGATCGGGATCTTCATCAAAGACAGCATCGTGCTGATCACCACCATCGACGAATACGCCGAGCGCCGCGCGCTGCTGCCCGCTGTCATCGACGCGGTGACAGACCGGCTGAGACCGGTTCTGCTGACCACGCTGACAACCGTTTTGGGGCTTGCACCGCTCCTATACGAGACATCGCGACAGGCGGAGTTTCTGAAGCCAACCGTGATCACGCTGGCCTATGGGCTGGGCGTTGGTATGTTTTTGGTGTTGTTGGTGGTGCCTTCGCTGGTGATCCTCCAGCGCGATTTCGGGGCGCTAAGCGCCTCTGCGCGGCGCGGAATTTTTGGCGCGCGGCTGCCGCTGGCCCGCCGTTGGGCGCTGCGGCTTTCGGCGGCCGTGTCCGTCCTTATTGTCCTCCTCACAGCCGGGGCCTATGCCGCGCTTGGCGCGGTGCCCGCGCCGATGTCGTGGCTTGCCGGTGTTTTGGGCCTTGGCGCGGGGCCGGGGGCGGCGGTTGCGCTGATGGTTCTGGGGCTAAGCCTGACGTTTTTGATAAGCCTTGGCCTTGTCAGCCGCGGCCTGCGCCGGGACATGCGTTGAAGCCGACGCCATGGCGATCAGTGCCCGCGCGCTGCTTTGACGTTTCCGACCGGTGTTTTTGGGTCCAACCCCCAAAGTGACGCGGGGTGTCCCGGTTCGCGCCCCCATGTTCCGGGACATGTTTTGCGCGGCTGGAGCGAAGGCTTTCTGAGACTGGGCGCGATCGGAGTGACACGGACCGGCCGCTTTCAAACCCAGATCGGCGCCGGGTTCGGGCGCGGTTGCGCCGCGCTCTAACCAGGGCGGGACGGGGCGGATACCGCTTTAACCCGGGGGACAGCCGCTGATCTCGGCGGCGGAAAACGCGCCGAGCAAGGTGACGCGCAGCGCCCCCAGATCGGGAAGCGGCGCGTTGCCATAGCGATGGACCTGCGCCTCGACAACAAAGCCGGTCTCCGTGAAGCTGACGCTTTCGGGCGTCGCCATCACATCCTCTCGCCCCGTTTCCAGCACTGGCATCGGCGCCAAAAGCGGTGGCGTCTGGTAATGGACGTCAAACACCAGCCGGTCCGGCGCGGCCAGACGGCAATCCGCCAGGGCAACACCCGCCTCCGTCCCGGTCATCACCCGGTCGGACAGCGCCGCATCGATGGCAAAGCCCGATGCCAGCGTTTCAGGCGTCCCCGCCGGCAGCGCGGCGCTGGACGTCGCCGGCACGCACACATCGGCGCAAATGCCGTAATCCAGCGTCAGCGCAAGGTCGAGCGGTGCCGTAGGATCCTGCGGCGTCACCTCCACGGGCAGAACGACGACGCCGTCATAGCCAAAGCTCAGCATCCCGTAGGTCTCGAACACCTCCGGTCGCGGCCAGATGACGCGCACGTCCGCCAAATTCGCGGAGCCCGACCAATCGAAAAGCGGCGGGATACCCCCCGCGCCCGGGACGCGCCAATAGGTTTTCCACCCGGGGTCGAGCGCAATCGCAACGCCGACGACCTGGGTTCCCGCCTCGGTCCGCCAACCGGGCAACAGCGACAGCTCCGACTGCGCGAAAAGCGGCGTCGGCAGCAAGGTCAAAAGAAGGGCGAAACGGTTCATCCCGACACCATAGCGGCGAAGCAGGGTTGCGGAAACTCACATCCCAGCGACCTCTGCCTTGATCTCGACCGCCCCTTGCCCCAAGTCAACCGCATGGCCGATGCGACCGCCGAATTTCTGACTGGAAAGCTTCTGATCGCCATGCCCGGCATGGGAGACCACCGTTTTGAGCGTGCAGTGATTTTCATCTGTGCGCATTCGCGGGATGGCGCGATGGGGCTTGTCATCAACAAACCCGCCCCCGATCTGCGCTTTGCCGATTTGTTGGAGCAGTTGGAAATTGATCGTTCGCCGCTGGCGCCAGATACGAAGATCTTTTTTGGCGGCCCGGTGGAGCATGGTCGCGGATTTGTGCTGCACACGCGCGACTATACGCTGCCTGACAGCACCATGACCGTGACAGACCGATTTGGCATGACCGCGACGCTCGATGTCCTGCGCGACCTCGCCGATGGGGTGGGCCCGCGGTCGGCGCTGCTTGCGCTTGGCTATGCGGGCTGGGGGCCGGGACAGTTGGAAAGTGAGTTGCAGGACAACGGTTGGCTGACCGGCGATGCGGACGAGACAATCGTTTTCGAAACGTCGACGGCCGCGCGCTGGACCGAGGCTGTGACGCGGATCGGGATCGATCCCCGCCTGCTCTCCGCCGATGGCGGTCGCGCCTAGAGCAATTTCCGTTCACATTGGATCAGAAATCGCTGTCTTAAGATCAGCAGGATGCTGATCTTGAACGCGTTTTC
>CALCPC010000885.1 GCA_937900975.1 uncultured Paracoccaceae bacterium | reverse complement strand
CACAGAGCTGTGTTGCGGGCTGGACGGCGGTTAGAGCAATTTCTGATCCAGTGTGAACGGAAATTGCTCTAGGCTGTGTTCCGTCCCAAAACGCGGCCGCACGCGGGGCCCAAGGTTCACGCCGCGACGCGCAACGCCATTGCGACCATCTGGAAAATCGTTTTGGTGGTTGAGTTTCTGGGCAGGCCCAACGGCGTCGACCTTCAGATCCATCGTCACTTTCAGCTTTTCGAGACAGGGTATGTGCTGAGCTTCGTTGTGCTTATGCTGGATCTGGAATGCGGCCTTTTCGCCCCCTGCGCGGAAACGCAGGGTCTGCGGCCTGGCGCGTTTCTGGGACGCCTTCCCTTCGCGAAAGACGGCGTTTGAGCGCGGCTTCCGATATCGGGTGTGTCTGTTTCGGGCGCACCATGCCTTAGGCCCGCGGTGCGATGCCACTCCCATGCGTCTGAACCAAAGCCTTCCGAAACTCTTTAATCTCAAACGGTTTTCGCAGAAACGGCACGCCAAGCGCGGCGCAGGTCTCAACCAGTTCCGCGCTTCGATTGGCCGAGATGATGATGCCGGGCACGGCGCCATAATCGGCCCGGATCCGTCGGTAAAGCGCAAGGCCCGTCATCCCCGCGCCCAGTTGGTGGTCCAAAAGCATCGCGTCGGGCACGATCTCGATCTCCTCCAAAAGGTCGAGCGCATCCTCGCCCGAGACGCAGTGCAAAACATGCGCGCCATGCCCTTCGAACTGCAGCGTCATCGCTTGCGCCAGATCGGGATCGTTTTCGACAAGAAGCAGCATCTGACCGCGCAACAGATCCAGCGCGTCGTCAGGCTCTTTCACCGGTATCACCTCGGCCGCGATGCAATCGCTGGGCGTGACCCCGACCGAAAAGCAAGAGCCGTGTCCGAACGTGCTGCGCAGGCGAAGTTGATGGCCAAGCGACGCGCAGGCCCGCTCCACGATGGCAAGGCCAAGGCCGATCCCCTCGGCGCCGCTGTTGGCGCGGTCGACGCGGGCGAATTCCTGAAAAATGCGGCTTTGATCCTCGTCCCGGATGCCGCGGCCGGTATCGTGCACCTCAAGGCAAATCCGCCCCGATGCGCGCCGCCGGACACCGACCACCACCCGGCCCCGATCCGTATAGCGGATCGCGTTGACGACCAAGTTCTGCAGGATCCGGCGAAAAAACACAGGATCCGATACGATGGTCAGCGATGAGGGTACAACGCGAAGGTCCAACCCCTTTTGGCGCGCGAGGGGCGCCATCTCGCTGGCGATGGATCCCAAAGTGGCGCCAAGGCAGAAGGGGCGGACATCGAAGGTTGCGCGCCCTGCGTCGAGTTTTGAGATATCCAGCAGCGCTTCGATGATATCCTCGGCACTGCGCAGCGCGCTGGCCGCTTTTTCCGAGATTGCGAGCGTGCCGTGATCGACATCGCGATCCTGCAGCGTGGCGAGGTAAAGCTTTGCCGCCGAAAGGGGTTGCAAAAGATCGTGGCTGGCGGCGGCGACAAAGCGGTTTTTGGATTCGTTGGCGCGCTCTGCCTCACCCAGCGCCAGGCCCAGTTCCTCCGTCCGTTCTTCTACCCGTTGCTCTAGCGTGCGGTTCAGCTCTCGCAACGCTTCGGCGGCCTGATGTTCGGCGGTGACATCGGTGAAGGAGATCACGAACCCCTCATCCGGCATTTCCTGGGCGAGCACATTGAAGATCTGACCGCTGTTGCCGATCAGATCGAAGGTGATCGGCGCGCGGCCATCGCTTTGCCCGGCCCAGGTTTCCAGCCAGGTGCGATCCCGCGGCCCGTCAAAAGTCATCCGCCCGTCCATAAGGTCGAGGATGCGCTGAAACCGCAGCCCAACGCGCGCGCCGCCTGGACCGGGCAAGCGGATCATCTGTTCCAGCTTCCGGTTCCAGCCGACAAGACAGCCCTGCCGGTCAAAAATGCAGACGCCCTGCGCCAAGTGGTCCAGCGTCGCGCGCAGCATCTTAAACTGGCTGTCCACAAGATCGGCGCGTTCCTGGCGTTCGGCGCGCATCACGCCCGAAATGTCGGTCTGCACAATCGCGGTCCCGCCGTCCTGGGTGCGATGCTCGCTCACCTGCATCCAGCGGTTTTCGGTCAGTGCGATGTTGAAAGATCGGAAGAGCACACTCTGAACTCCAGTCACGTGAAACGATCTCGTATGCCGT
>CALCPC010000884.1 GCA_937900975.1 uncultured Paracoccaceae bacterium | reverse complement strand
GTGGCTAGTCCGCCCGGCGGCGTGGTGACCGGTGCGCCTGGCGGCACGTTGGCCGGAGCGCCTGGCGGTACGGTGGCTGGGGCGCCCGGCGGCGAGGTGGCTGGCGCGCCCGACGGCGCGGTGGCTAGTCCGCCCGACAGCGCGGTGACTGGTGCGCCCAACGGCGTGGTGTCCGGCGGCGCGGTGACTGGTCCGCCCGATGGCACGGCGGCCGGTTCGCCCGATGGCGCGGTGGCCGGTCCGCCCGGCGGCGCGGTGACTGGTGCGTCTGTCGGCGCGGTGCCTGGTGGGCCCGACGGAACGCTGACTGGTGCGGCCGACGGCAGGGTGGCCGGTGCGCCTGGCGGCGCGGTGGACGGTGCGCCTAGTAGCGTGGTGGCCGGTGTACCTCAAGTCGCGGTGACAGGTGCGTCCGACGGCGGGGCGCGTGGTGCAGAGACTGGTGATGCGCAGGTTGCGCCGGGCGGGGCTGCCACGGAGTTGGAAAGCGCATCCCGACAGGTGCAGAACGGCGCTCAGACGAACTCGTCAAGCGGCACTCTGCAAAATGCGCCAAGCGGCGCTGACGACGGTGCTCAAGGCGGCGTTCGCGAAAACGCGCCAGGCGCTGGTGAGGATGCACTGGGCAGCGCCACCCAAAGCGCGCGAGGCGGGGCTGGCGAGGATGTGCTGGGGGACAGAACCCGGAACATACTGGGGGACACGACCCAGAACGTGCTAGGGGACAGAACCCAGAACGTGCTGGGTGGCACAACCCAGAACGTACCGGGGGACACAACCCGGAACGCACCGGGGGGCACAACTCAGAACGTGCTGGAGGACACGCCCCAGAACACGCCGGGCGCTGGCGACGTTGCGCTGGGCAGGACACCCCGGACCCCGCCGGGCGGCGGCGCCGAGGATGCGTTGGGTGCGGGTGAGCGGCTGGGTGACGCGACGCTTGGCGTGGCCGCTGGGACGGCGGAGCGCGCCTCTTTCGACGACACCGAAGCGGCGCGCGCTGGCGCAGTTGGTCGACGGGTCCGGACGGTGCCGCTTGGTTCGGAAGAAGACGATCCGGCTGTCGCCTCTCCGCCGGTTGCGGCGCAGGCCCTTGACCGCGCAGAGACAGCCGCGGCCACGACCGCGGCGCTGGCCGCGACGACAGGGGCCTCAACGCGGGCAACGCTGAGCCCATCGCCAACCCCGCCCCCCCATACCGCGCCGATCCGGGCGACTGTGCGCGGCGTTTTTCTGCCCCCGCCGGGCACGCGGCTGTGGCTTAGTCTGCCGCGGGACAAATGCTTTGTTTTCGCCGCCGCGCAAACCAAAGCGGGCGGCTGAACGCGATGCCCAAACCGATCCCTGGGCCGATCTCCGAACCGGTGCCTGGGCCCGAGATCGTTGTCCTGACCGGGGCCGGCATTTCGGCGGAAAGCGGGCTTGGCACGTTTCGCGACCTTGGCGGTGTCTGGACCAAAGTGCGGCTGGAGGCGGTGGCGACACCGCAAGCCTTCGCCGCCGATCCCGCCCGGGTCCAGGCTTTCTACAACGCCCGCAGACGTCAGGCCCAAGGCGCGCAGCCCAACGCCGCACACCACGCGCTCGCGCGGATGGGACGGGCGCTTGGGCCGCGGCTTCTTCTGGTGACCCAAAACGTGGACGATCTTCACGCCCGGGCCGGGTCACAACCGCTTCACATGCACGGCAGCCTTTTTCGCGCGGTCTGCACGGCGTGCGGGGCGCGGCACGACCAGCGAGTCGATCTTGACGCGGCGACGGCCTGTCCGGCCTGCGGCGCCGCCGCGTTGCGCCCCGATGTCGTCTGGTTCGGCGAGATGCCGCAGGGCCTCGACGCAATCTATGGCGCACTCGCCCAATGTCGGGTGTTTGCGGCCATCGGGACCAGCGGCGTCGTCTACCCCGCCGCGGGTTTCGCGCAGGAGGCCGTGGCCGCCGGCGCGCGGGCCGTCGAGATCAATTTAGAGGCTACCGGCAACCCCGCCTTCCGCGAACATCACCTTGGCCCCGCGACCGAAACTGTACCGCTTTGGGTGGAAAGAACCCTAGCAGCGCGCGCCTGAGCCGCGACACTCAACACTCGCAGCGCTTTGGCCTTTTCCCCAGGCACGGCAAACAATACATAGGGGGATAGTCGGGCGCTGACGGTCTTGCCGTCCGGCGCCTTGGAAAGGGAGAGGGACATGCTGAACAACATTGGGCTTCCAGGCATTCTGCTGATCGCCGTCGTTGTGTTGGTGCTTTTCGGGCGCGGCAAAATCTCATCGTTGATGGGGGAGGTGGGCAAGGGCATCACCAGCTTCAAAAAGGGCCTGAACGACGGCAAGGAGGAGCTTGAGGCCGCCAGCCGAGATCCCAATACGGTTTTGCACGTGCTGTACGGCGAGGACCGTTTGGGTATGAGCCCCTGGCTTCATCAAGGACCGCTGGTCGCGACGTTTCATCAGCCGGCCGAGCGTCTGCTGCA
>CALCPC010000883.1 GCA_937900975.1 uncultured Paracoccaceae bacterium | reverse complement strand
TCTTTTTTGTTGTTTTTTTTTTTCTTTTTTCTTCTCCTTTTTCTTTTTTTTTTTCTTTAAAAACCCGGGCCGGGGGGGCCCCCCCCGGCCCCCCCCCCCCCCGGAATGGGGGGGGGGGGGGGGGGTCAGCGTCTTCCGGGGGCGGCGGGACGCGCGAAAACAGCGCAGCATCGCGGCCCGAAAACGCCCCCTTAGACGTCGCGCGCCGCCTCAAAGGCCGCGCGAAGAACGTCCGCATCGCCCACATGATTGGCCAAAATCAACACAAGCCGGGCGTTCAGCGCGTGGCTTTCTTCAGCCGACAGCCCCTCATGTGCTGCAAGAAGTGCCGCGTAAACCGCGTCCGGGTCGGCCAGGTTTGGGGCAACGATCAGGCGCATCCCGCGCCGCCCATCATCCGCGCCCGCGCCGCCGCCACGGCCGCCGGATCATAGTCTGGCCACCGCGCGGCGACATGGGCGTCGGGCCGCAACAGATACACCGCACGCTCAGCCGGGCCGAGATACCGGGCGCGCAGATGACGGTTCGGCGCCGTGACCGACAGCGCAGGCCCGGCCGAGGACGGCAGGGAAAGCCCAAGACCCAAAAGCAGCGCCGCGCCCCCCCACCGCTCGGACAAATAGCCGTCGTCAAGCGGCGCATCGGGACAGGGCGCGCCGGGCCGCGCCTCCCGTGGCCCCTCGGGCAGGGCAGCAGCTGAGTTGAGGTCCGACCCGTCATAGCAGGCGGGCACGGACAGCCGGCCCGAGTTTACCAAGCCGCGCGCGAACGGATGGGCCGCGAGGTCCAAAACCGCGTTCCGGAACAGCGCATGCGCGGCCGTGCGGGGCGTTAAAAAATCGGCGGTCCGGGTTGAGGCGGCGATGTTTTCCAGGGCCGCCGCCTTTCGCTCGGCCGCATAACTGTCGATCAAACGCTCCGGCGCGCCGCCCAGATGGGCGGCCAGCTTCCACCCAAGATTGTCGGCGTCCTGCAGGCCCCCATTGGCCCCGCGCGCGCCGAAAGGAGAGACCTGATGCGCCGCATCGCCGGCGAACAGCACACGGCCGTGGCGATAGCGCTCCATCGTCGCGCAGCGAAAGGTGTAGATCGACGACCAGACCAGCTCAAACCGCGTGGCCTCCCCGATCATGCCAAGAACCCGCGCGCGCACCGCCTCTGGCGCGCCTTCAATCTTGCGGTCGATCCCTGGACCAAGCTGAAAGTCGAGCCGCCAGACATCGTCGGGCTGCTTGTGCAACAGCGCGGTCTGGCCAGGGTTGAAGGGCGGGTCGAACCAGAAACGCCGCTCAACCGGGTGCTCGGCCTGCATCCGAATGTCGGCTATCAGGAAATTGTCCTCGAAAACACGCCCCTCGAACCCCAGCCCAAGAAGACCGCGCATGGGCGAGTTGGCACCATCGGCGGCCACCACCCACCCGGCCTCCAGCGTATAGGCGCCCTCGGGCGTGGCCACGGTCAGCGCCACATGATCCCCCCGGTCCGAAAGCGCGGTCACACGGTTCTGGCCGCGGATCTGCACCGGCGCGCCGGCGGCGGCGATCCGGCGGATTTCTTCGACCAAAAACCGCTCAAAATAGGGTTGCTGCAGGTTGATGAAAGCCGGCCAACGGTGCCCGTCCTCGGGCAGAAGATCGAAGTTGTAGATTTCATCCTGGCCGCGGAACACCCGCCCGCGCTGCCACACAACGCCTTTGTCCACCATCTTGGCGCCGCAGCCCAGCCGGGCACAAATCTCTAAGGTGCGCTTTGCAAAACAGATCGCACGGCTGCCCTGCCCAACGCCGTCATGATCGTCGAGCACCACACAGCCGACACCCCGCTGCCCGAGATCGAGCGCAAGCGCCACGCCGACAGGTCCACCGCCCACGATCACGACCGGATGGCGGACCGGCGCCGGCGCATCCTGATCGGCCGCGCGCGCGTATGGGTAAAGGCGGAACGCCGTTTTGTAGCGCGTGGCGAAATCGGTGTCGGGCGCTGTCATCCTTGAAGCGCGGCCCACATCGCCTTGTCCCGCGCGGCGGTCCAGATCCGGGGATGCGCAATGCCGCGCGCCTCGTCGTAAGCGCGGGCGACGTTAAAGGGCAGGCAATGCTCATAAATCGCGAAATCGGCGAATTTCGGATCGCATGCGGCGCGCACGGCCGCCCACGCGTCGCGCAGGCTGCCGCCCGCGGCGGCGACGCGCGCGGCCGGGCGATAGGTGGAGGCGACGAAGTCGGCGGTGCTGGCGATGGCGCTGTCCACGGCATGGGACCCAATCAGTGCGCCCCCCCGGCCCGGCCCGATCGCGTCGGGCGCATAGGCCTGGATCGCCGCCAAGGTCGCGGGCCAATCGGCAAAATACCCATCGCCGCAATAGCAGGCCGAGCGATCTTCTACGATATCGCCGGTGAACATCACGTTTTGATCGGGGACATGGACAACGCAGTCACCCGCCGTGTGCGCCCGGCCAAGCTGCAAAAGATCGACGCGGCGCCGGCCGAGAAAAACCGTCATCCGGCCCGAAAAGGTGGTGGTGGGCCAGGTCAGACCCGGGATCTCTTCATGGCCTTCGAAAAGACGGGGAAAACGGTCGAACTCGCTGTCCCAATCCTCTTGCCCCCGCTCGGCCACCATGGCGCGCGCGGCGTCCGACATCACGATCTGAGGCGCGCCATAGGCGGCGGCGCCAAGAACGCGCACGGCGTGATAGTGGGTCAGCACCAGATGTGTGATCGGCTTGTCGGTGACGCTGCGAACCGCGTCGATCACCTTGCGGGCCAGGCGCGGCGTCGCCTGCGCCTCTACGATCATCACGCTGTCATCGCCGATGATGACGCCAGAGTTCGGGTCTCCTTCGGCGGTGAAGGCCCACAGCCCGGCGCCAACTTCGGTAAAGCTGACTTCCTTTTCGCCGGTGTCGCCTTGCGATGCAAACGCCTTTGCCATCCCGCCCCCCCGGCGCCATTTGGTCTTTCGAAGATGTGCCATCCCAAGGACAGGCGATCAAGGCCCTGGCGCTTGACCCGGGCCCTGCGGCGCGCGAAGACCGGGGCCATGGACCGCACCGACCAAGACAGCGCCGCCGCCTGGTTTCGCCTTGCCGTATCGCTGGTGATCGCGACCGTTGGCAATGTCGGCATCTGGTCGATCATCGTGGTTCTGCCCGCGGTGGAGGCGGAGGTCGGGCGTAGCCGCGCGGGCGCCGCCGTGCCTTATGTGGCGACCATGGTCGGGTTTGGCATTGGCAACCTGATCCTGGGCCGGATCGTCGACCGTTGGGGCGTGGCGCGGGCGCTGACGCTTTCGGGCCTTGGGCTTGGCCTGTTTTATGGCGGCACGACGCTGGCGCCCAATGCTGCTGTCCTGACCCTGTTCCAGGGGCTGATCGGATTTTGCTGCG
>CALCPC010000882.1 GCA_937900975.1 uncultured Paracoccaceae bacterium | reverse complement strand
CGCTCCACCAGCCCAAAGTCAGACTTCATCAACACGATGTTGAGGCCGTCCGTCTTGGCCTGTTCATCCAGGATCTGCCGCCATCGCATCTCTGGCGTCTATGGACTCTGTTGCATAGATTGGTTTCTGGGCGCGGCTTTTCTTTCCCCTGTCGGATTTATTCCCCCGCTTCGGTGACAGGTATGCCGAGCGATGTGTATCCGTTCAGTACGGCGATGCGGACCTGGCGTTCAGCGACCTGGAGTTCAGCGACCTGGCGGTCGCAGTCCCGCGCCATGCCCCGCCCGGCAACACATTCGTAGAATGTGTGAGAGGAGGGCACTGACCCAACAGCTTCACACAGTGCATCTTTGTCTCGACGCGGCTTCGGCGGTGGTATCCGCTCCATCGTCGCCAGAGGGCACGACCGAGGTGTTTCGATGCCCGCAGTGCTTCGTTTCGCGCGACCGCGCCGGCGGTGACGGTCTTGCACGCTTTGGCGTTCTTGCGGGGCGGGATGACGGCGTGGGCGCCGCGGTCAGCGATGGCATCGTGGCATTTGCGGGGTGAAGGGCGTCCCGGAATTGATCCAGTGGATCAATTCAGCCCTGAACGGGCGAAGCCCCGGGGCGTAGGCTCGTCGTAGGCTCGTCGGCGGCTCCGTCGTAGGCTCCGTCGGCGGTGACGCTGCCGATCTGCTCGTGCGCCGGGATCTGGTTGAGCAGGTCGGGTAAAACCGGGGCATCGCCGATGTGGCTCCCGGTGATCTCCACGGCCCGAACCTCCCGCGTTTCCTCGTCGATCCCAAGGGGGATCTTGCGCCAACCTCTCGGGACATTGCTGCGCAATGCCCTGCCGGTCAGTGGACCCGCCGTTTGGGACCGCCATGCTTGCGGGCGTGCCACGCGCCTTCGCCCTCGACTTTGATGCCGGTACTGTCCACTGCCCGGCAGTCGCTGCTGGCAGCGATGAGAGGGGATCAGCAGGTGCAGCGGCCCCTTGGAGCCGCGCTAGGGGATGTTTACGTCCAAGGTCTTCTGACCCCTCTGGGCAGATTTGCGATGCAAATCGCCTGCCGGGCAATGGGACGAGACAGCGTGCTGAAATCGGGACCCGTCCAGTCGAGACCAACCAGCCGCAACAAGCGCTCGACAAACCCGGTCGTCTGCCGGAGCGCCATGCCGAACAGCCCGGGGCTCGGCCCGTTCAGGGCTGAAACAGGCCACTGGCCTGTTTCCGAGGCGCCCTTCACCCTTCATCGTCAGACAGGTCTGAATGGCCGTATCGCTGTAGCTCTGCCGACGGCCACGCCTGCCTGTCGGCGCGGCCTCCCAGCTCATCTCGGGATCAAACCAGATCGTCAGCGCGCCCCGGCGCTTGAGCGCGTGCGCCGGCGGGCTCGAACCGGTGGCGCCAACCGGCTTACTGTGGGCTGGCCAGTTCCTCGTCTTGTAGGTCGGGGGTGTAGGTCTGCTCATACACTCCAACTACCACGCTGGTTTCATGTGATGAATCCCACACGAGACTTGTGCAACAGAGCCACAACCGACATGAGAAACAAACGCCCTTGGCCTGGTGGAAGGTCAGGAGGCCTTGCGCAGGCGCGATTGAAATAGAGGAATGAAAGGTCATGAAGGATAGCGATGATCAGATATACGAGACCGGGCCGTCCCCGCCTGAGCTGAAGAAGCTGGAGGTCGATGTCGATCTCTACCAAGAGATGCTGGACGATCCGACACTAACTGACGCGCATAAAGAGCAGATCATAGTAGCGCTCTGGGAGATCATCATTGCCTTCGTTGATCTGGGCTTTGGGGTGCATCCCGTCCAGCAAGCCTGTGGAAAAAACAAAAAGTTAGCGGCTGACTCTCCCCAGGAGTCCGCCAATGACGTAGAAAAACAACATACAAAAATTGAGAAGGAGGCTTATGGCATGAACGTATTGAACAGCCAAGATAACATGGACGCTAAGGCCATCATCTACTGCCGTGTCTCCTCGGTGAAGCAGCGGGTTGAAGGTAGTGGCCTGGAAAGTCAGGAACAGCGC
>CALCPC010000881.1 GCA_937900975.1 uncultured Paracoccaceae bacterium | reverse complement strand
TAACAAAAGGTAAACGCGCCGGAAAACCCTCGCCATGGCGGAGGCTTTAAGAAGATGGAAACGACCATCCGCTATCGCCTCCTCAACGATTTCAGGAGCCTGGCAATGCTGGACATGACGCGTATCGAATTGACCTCGCGCACGGCGGAGGTGGCGCTGTCGCTTGCGCGGGAGCATAAGCTGCCCCCGACACCGCCAGTTTACGAGGTGCTGTTTACCTATGTCACCGGCGCCGACCCCGAGCTTAGCGGCGAGGTTGAGATGGCGCTGCGCCGTCCCGAGATGGCGCGCGAAGACGCCATGCAGCAGATCTATGACGACCGCCTCGGGCCCGAGGCTTTGCACTCCGGCCTGACCAATGTCTCCAACAGCCTGACCAACGAAATCGCGGACATGTCGGTCCAGATCAGCGACAGTCTGAAGGGCAATCTATCGCTGGCCACGCAAATGCGCGAAAGCATCCGCGATCTCGCGACGCCGATGACCAAAGATGATGTCCGCTCCATCTGCAAAAGCCTGGCCTCCACCAACAAGCTGCATCTCGCCTCGACCCAGAACATGGCGCTGCAGCTAGAGCGGACGCAGTTCCAACTGTCCGAAATGCAAAAAGAGCTGTCGATCCTGCGCAAGAACGCCTCCGTCGATCAGCTCACCGGTCTGCCCAACCGCCGCTATTTGGACGAGAAACTGGCCAGCATCCTCGACAATGGCAAAGCGATCACCATTGCCGTGCTCGATATCGACCATTTCCGTCTGGTCAACGACCGCTGGGGCTACTCCGCGGGCGACAACATCCTGCGCCGGATTGGAGAGTTGCTGCGCCAGAACACCAAAGGCCGCGACATCCCCGCGCGGATCGGGGGGGAGGAGTTTGCAGTGCTGTTGCCCGATACCGATCTTAATGGCGCTGAAAAGCTTTGTGCGCAGATCTCAACCCAGTTTTCAGAGATCAATTGGGTCTCGCAATCGACCGATGAGGATATCGGGACCATGACGCTCAGCTTCGGCGTCACCGCCGCCGCGCCAAGCGCCACGGTCGACACGCTGCTCGACCGGGCCGACATGCTGGTTTATGAGGCGAAATCGGCCGGACGGAACACCATCAAGGTGGGCTAGGCGGTTGTGCAGCGTGTTTGCGCGACGGGCAGCAAAAGCTGTCGAGATCGGTGGCACAGGATTTCAGAGCAGCGGTGGGCGACACGGCGGACGGAAATGCGCCAAGCACCGCGTCTGGGCTAACGCGCAGGGCCGTGCCGCTTCGCGCGCGAAGGGCCGGCATGGCCCCCAAGCCCAAATGCGGCGCCGCTTCGCCGACGGGTCGAAGGCGATCGGACACCCTGTCGCGGCATGATCACGCTGGTAAAATCGCATCCCGACGCGCCGCCGGTTGCATCCCTCCATCAAACCCATGCGCCCGACCCTTTCCAGCCCGGCCCGGCGTGGCAAACGGCACCAATGCGCCGTATCGCGCGTGATCCGGGACCCCGGCACGGCAACCAAGCGCCGCCCACCCACGTCCTGCCAAGCGTCGCATCGGCAGCCCCAGCGCGCCCTAAAAAGCATCGGCTGCCCCATCCAGGACCCCCGGCACAGCAACCAAGCGCCGCTCGCCCGCGTCCAGCCACGCGACGCGTCGCCCGGCCCCCCCCGAACAACACGGCCCCGGCAGCCCCAACACACCCTAAAAGGCCTCGGCTGCCCCATCCGGGACCCCGGCATGACGACCACGCGCCGCCTGTGCCCCGCAAGGCGTCGCGTCGGCAGCCCCAGCACGCACCAAAAGGCCTCGGCTGCCCCTAGCGGATCCCGGGATGCGGCGCCCGAAGGCTGTGCACGACCTGCACGGCGCGGTCCAACGGCCGGGCGGACAGCGCTTCGGCGCCCACGCATGTGCGCTGGTGCAGGCTTGCGATCCGTCTCGTGAGGCGCCACTCTCGACGCGGAACCGCGGGGAGGATTGCGCAATGACGGATGAGGTTTTGGTGGTCGACGGCGCACGCAGCGCAATCGGCACATTCGGCGGCGCGCTCGCCGCCGTTCCCCCCATCGACACCGCCGCCGCCGTCACCCGGGCAGCACTCGACCGCGCTGGCGTCGCCCCTGACAAAATCGGCCATGTCGCCTTTGGCCATGTCATCAACACCGAACCCCGCGACATGTATCTCAGCCGCGCCGCCGCCATCGCCGCCGGCATCCCAGACACGACGCCCGCGCGCAACGTCAACCGGCGCTGCGGATCCGGCGCGCAAGCCGGCGTCTCCGCCGCGCAGCACCTGATGCTTGGCGATGCCGATTTCGCCGTCGCCGGCGGGGCAGAGGCGATGTCCCGCGCCCCCTACATCCTGTCCGACAGCCGCTGGGGCCAAAAGATGGGCGATCTTAAAAGCCAGGACATGATGCTGGGCGCCCTCAATTGCCCCTTCGGAACCGGCCATATGGGGGTGACGGCCGAAAATGTCGCGACAGAGCATCAGATCAGCCGCGAGGCGCAGGACGCTTTCGCGCTCGAAAGCCAGACACGCGCCGCCCGCGCCATCGCCGAGGGCCGCTTTCGCGATCAGATTGCCCCGATTGAGATCCGCAAACGGCGCGAGACCGTTGCCTTCGAGACCGACGAACACCCCAAGGCGACCACCGCCGAGGCGCTGGCCGGTTTGCGTCCGGTCTTCAAAAAAGACGGCTCCGTCACCGCTGGCAATGCGTCCGGCATCAATGACGGCGCCGCGGCGCTGGTCCTCGCCCGGGCCCCGGCGGCCGAGGCCGCGGGCCTCGCGCCCAAGGCCCGCCTTATCGGCTATGCCCATGCCGGTGTGCGGCCCGAGGTGATGGGCCGCGGCCCGATCCCAGCGGTGGAGCGTTTGCTGGCCGACACGGGCCTCAAGGCGCAGGATTTCGATGTGATCGAATCGAACGAGGCTTTCGCCGCGCAGGCCTGCGCTGTGACCCGCGCGCTCGACCTCGACCCTGCCAAAGTCAACCCAAACGGCGGTGCCATCGCGCTTGGCCATCCCGTCGGGGCGACCGGCGCGATCCTGACCCTGAAAGCGGTGTATGAGTTGCACCGTACCGGAGGGAAGCGCGCCCTGGTGACAATGTGCATCGGCGGCGGCCAAGGCATCGCCTTGGCGCTGGAACGGATCTGATGCCCGCGCCCAAGCGTGGGCCGCACCGCCGAAAAGCGCGCTGACCGAAAAACGACCCCGCCGCCCCGGGCCAGACCCCAGCGCAAAACCCCGCGTTGGAGCATTTTCCGTTCAAAGCAGATCCGCCTTCATCAGAAAACGCCTTCAAATCAGAGGCATGCTGATCTTGAGGCAGCGATTTCTGATCCAATGTGAACGGAACTTGCTCTAACCCGAACGCGCGGCGCCCATCGATCACAGCGTCGCGCGCCAAGTGACAGACAGGTCGAAGACCATGTTTCAAAGAACAGCCGAAAGCGTTTCGTGAAGAACGCGGATCGCCGAACGCTGCCTGAAATCAAGGATTTTTACGCGTTTTATATCGCGTGATGGACCGGGCATTGCCCAAGACGCTGGAGATCCTCGCCACTGGCCCCACCGCCCGAACACAAGGGCAGCCTCGCTACCACGGGC
>CALCPC010000880.1 GCA_937900975.1 uncultured Paracoccaceae bacterium | reverse complement strand
CGCTTGGCGGGCACCGGGGCGGACCACCTGGCGCCTTTGGACCGGTGTCCGATTGCGAGAGACGGCTATGCTTCCCGGGATCGAGGCTCGGGCGGATCACCGTAGAGACGCAGGGCGGGGAGCGAGGGTTGTGACCGCGCTGGGCCTTTGGCCCGGCACCATGATGCGCCGGATGGCTGGCGCTTTGGTGGCGCTGCCAACATTTCCGAGCACAGGTCCGAGCGGATTGCGGGTCAAGGCCCAGGCGCCCGGGACGCTGACCGCGCGCGGGATCCGGATCGGAGCGCGGTCGCCCAAAATGCCCCGTTCGGGGCTGGCGGAGCGTTGGCCGGTTTTGGCGGTGTCGGCAGGCCGTGGGTATCCGGTGCTCCACCGACAGGGTGCCCTCCGGTTTGCAACGGCGCGGCCCATCACGCTTTGGCATTTCGCAAAAGGAGGCGCGGCACATGGGGCCTGAGAGCAATCCACTTCTCATGAACGGGGTCGTGCGGGCCGGCGCGGGTCGGCCCGCGGATGCGCCGCCGCATCGCGTCGTCTCGGCCGCAGGACTGAGCATGATTTGTTCAGACTGGACGCCAACCGGGGCAGATCCGGATTTGGCGGAAGAGGCCGCCGCCGTTCTCCACCATAACGCTGTTCTGTCGGCCTATGCCGCGGTGGGCGATGTGGTGCCTGTGCGATTTGGCGGCGCTGTCTCGGGTCTTGCGGCGGCAGCGCGCCATCTCGACACGCATGCTGCGATCTATCAGGCCGTGCTGGCCCGGCTGACCGACGCGGCGGAATACGTCGTGCGCCTGCGCCCCAACGCCCGCGCTGCAACGCCGGCGGTCGCGCCAACGACGGGCCGGGCCTACCTGTCCGGCCAGCGGTCGGCGCGCGATGCAAGGCTTTCTGCCGCCAAGGACCGTGCCGACGCCGTGGCCGCCCTTTTCGATGCGCTGATCGAAGAAGCGCGCGAGGCGTCCGGCGCCTTGACCGGTGTGCGCGCGTCGGAGGCTGCTTTTCTCGTCCCCCGCGGGCGCGTTGCCCGCTTAACGGAGATTTGCGCCACGGCGCACACAAAGCTTTCGGCCCATGACCTCACCCTGACACTCAGCGGCCCGTGGCCAGCCTACAGCTTTGCGGCGACCGAAGCGGACGAAACCGCCCTTCTTCGCGAGGTCGCGGGATGAGCGGCGCCGCGGGCCGGGCGGTCCTGGCACTGCTGCACTTTTGCGCTGGGTTCTGTGTCGCGTGGGGCACGCGCGTCCAAAAAGCGCCGCGCCTTCCGCGGGCTCGTCCTTGGGACGCTATGCCGCGCGCCATCAAAGGGCCGTGGCGCCAGTCACCGCCCCCCGCCGCGCCGGCAAAAGGCGCGCTGCAGGCCACCATCGCAAGACCGCCGCCCGGCGTTCCAAAGGGAAGCGACCGCCCGCCTGCACACCGCCCCGCCATCGACCGCGGCCCGGGATCAGGCACGATGTCCGCCGGCCGAGCGGCCCCAGGTTCATCGGGCCTCCGCGCGGCAAGCGATCTTGGATGCGCGGCCCTCCACCAAAACGC
>CALCPC010000879.1 GCA_937900975.1 uncultured Paracoccaceae bacterium | reverse complement strand
GGTGGTTGCTGAGCCGGCGGGTGCTGCTTCGCGTGGCGCGCGCGGCAGAGGCGGGGGAGCGGATTGCCGCGGGCCAGTTCGACCGCCGCTTGCCCGCCGCCGGTCGGGGCGATGAGTTCGATCGTCTGGCCGAAAGCGTCAACGCGATGATGGATCGGATCGAGGGGCTGATGCGGGCCATGCGCATCGCCACCGACAGCATCAGCCACGACCTTCGCCGCCCGCTGACGCGTTTGCGGGCACGGCTGGAGCCGGCGCTCGGCCAGCCGGGGTTGGGGCCCGATGGCATCGCCGCCGCGCTGGCCGAGGTCGACCGGACGGTCGCAATCCTCGACAACCTTTTGCGGATCGCCCGTGCCGAGGCCGGGTCGGCGTCGGTGAATTTTAGCGACACGGACCTGGCGCAATTGGTCGAGGACGCCGCCGACCTCTACCGCCCCTTGGCGGAGGCTGGCGGGCTTTCTTTGACGGTCGAGACCGAACCGCTGCCCCGGCCGGTGGAGCGTCAGTTGATGGCGGAGGCCGTCACCAATCTGATCGACAATGCGCTGAAATACGCAGCCGACCCCGGAGGCAAGATCCATGTTCGCCTGCGTCGGCGCCCCGAGGGCGTGGCCGAGATCCTGGTGCGGGACACGGGTCCCGGGATCGCCGCCGCGGACCGGGCGCGGGTGGTTGAGCGGTTCGTGCGCCTAGAGCCAAGCCGGGCGAGTGAGGGCGCAGGCCTTGGCCTGTCGCTCGCCGCGGCGGTGGCGCGGCTTCATGGCGGGGATCTGGTGTTGGGCGATGCGCGCCCGGGGTTGAGCGCATCGCTTCGGTTCTGACCTGCGCGGTTTGGCGCCGTGCGGCTCTGCCCGCGCGATTTTGAGCGGGACAGGTCCCGTCAGGCGATCCTGTTGGGGCGGTATTGACCCAGGCGGTTTTGCCGGGCCTTCGCGCGGGGTTTTCGCCCCGCGCTTCGCGCAGGTGTTATTGCCCCAGCCCCGCCGCCTCCAAATAGGCCATGGAGGCCGGGATACCGGCCTTGTCGCGCAGCTCCAGCAACAGCCGCGGACGGTCTGTCGCCTCGCGCAGCGCCGCAAAGACCGCGGGCCACAGGATCGTACCGGTGCCGATCTGCCAGTGTCGATCGGCGTAACCGTCGGCGTCTTGCAGGTGCACATGCTCCAAAAGTGGCCCGGCGTCGCGAATATAATAGTCGGCCGGCGGCCCGCCCGTCGCCCCGTGGGCATAGTGGGCATGGCCCGTGTCGACCGAAAGCCGCAGCGCGGGAGAGGCGATGGCCTCTACCATTCGCCGGCGCGTCTCGGGCGTCCGGTCCTCGATGTTTTCCAGAACGAAGGTGATGCCGGCAGCCTCGGCCGTTGACAGCACGGGCGCCAGCGTTTCGCCCACGCGCGCGATCTGCCCCCCCTCGGCGTTGGGATAATTGTGGCGGTTGAAATCGTTCCATGTGGTCACGGGGGAGTGGATGACCACCTGGTTGGCGCCGACCACGGCACAAATCTCTAAAGCGGTGGCAAGCCGCTTGGTGACGATGGCCCGGATCTCGGCATCCATCGCGTCGAGCGGCAGATCGAAAAACGGTCCGTGGATGCCGATGCGGCCCTTGTAGCCTTGAAGCGCGTCGCGCGCAGCCTCCGCCAACGGGCGCCAATCGCCCGCGATCACCGCGGGCCGATAGAAATCCTGTATCTCCAGATCGCGATCCTTGGCGAAAAGCCAATCGCGGAACGTGCTAAGATCGGCCACATCGATGGCCGCGCCAATCACCGGCGGCGTCATGAAGGCTCTCCTTTTTCTGTCGCTCTTGGGATCGGGCGACCCGTGTTGAGGTGACGCGCCGCGCCTTTGCCGTCGGTCCAGGCGCAAGCCGCAAGATTTGAGTGTCGGGCGACCGGTGGTGCGGGCGCGGACCGGTTAGCGGGCAAGAAGCCGGATTGTATTTTCACGGACCAAGGTGGGAATGTCGAGCGGCGTGGTCATAACGCCCAGCTTTTGATCGATCATCAAAAACGACATGCCATGGACCAGGGTCCAAAGCGAAAAGGCCCGCTCCATCACGGGACCATCGGGCGCCGGGCGGTTGAGATAGCGGCGGACCTCTTCGACCACCACGCCGAAACAGCGTTGGCCGCATTCCGTCATGTCGGCGCGGTCCTCGTGATCGCGGGTCAGGCCGAAGGCGAGGCGGAAGACGCCCTCCTCACGCTGGGCGAACTGGATGTAAAGCTCCCCCAGGGCTGCGATGCTATCGATGGTGCCGCGCGGGTGCTGCGCCACCACCGCCTCCATCTGCATGCGCTGACGCTCCATCCCATCCATGGCGACGGCGAGCAGCATGTCCGTTTTGTCGCCAAAGTGGCGATAAGGCGCGGCGGTGCTGACGCCGGCCAGCCGACACGCCTCAGACACCGAGAACTTGTCCGGGCCCTTGGTCTCGACCAGGGTGCGGGTCGCCTCCACCAATTGCGCGCGCAGGTCCCCGTGGTGGTAGCTGCCTTTTTTCTGAACGGCCGTTTTTTGGGCGATGGCGGTGATCCTTTTGCGGGAGGGTCGCGTAATGCTTGCTAAAGTTAGAGGATATAAAATATGTTAGCAATGCAAACATGGGGAATCGAAAGGAAGCGATATGGATATCTCGCATCGAAAGTCACTGTAAAGTGCCGTGCTTGGCAGGATCGGTGTGCTGTCGGGAACGGCGGCTACGATTGCGCTGGCCATCGGGCTGGTCGCCGGGGCGGGCGCGCTGATTTCGGCCCGCGCGACGGATGTTGTGATCGCGGATCCAGCGCCGCGGACGCCGGTGGCGACCCGGGTTTTGACGCGCGTCGACAGCTATAGCGTGCCCCGGCGCTTCACCGGTCAAGTGGAGGCGCAGCAAAGCACGGCAATCGCGTTCGAGCAGGGGGGGACGGTTGCCGAAGTCCTGGTCGATGAGGGTGACACGGTGGCCGAGGGCGCGGTGTTGGCGCGTCTGGACACCCGGGCGTTGACCGCGCGGCAGACGGCGTTGCGCGCTGCCCGGGGGGCGCTTGTCGCCCGCGCAGAGCTGGCGCGCCTGACGACCGAGCGGCAGGAAGCGCTGGAAGACCGGGGCTTTGCCGCGACCCAGCGCCTGGACGAAGCGCGGCTTGGTCTGGCGGAACTGGAGGCGCTGATCGCCGAGACGGACGCAAGTCTTGAAGGGGTTGCCATCGACCTTGACAAAGCCGTGATCCGGGCGCCGTTTGCGGGCCGCATTGCCGACCGGATGGTCGACACCGGCGCCACGGTCGGGGCGGGGCAAAGCCTGCTGACGCTGCTTGAAGATGCCGCGCCGCAGATGCGCGTCGGTCTGCCGCCAAAACTGGCGGCGGGGTTGCGCCCGGGGCTGGCCGTCACGGTTGAGATGGAGGGTCGGACGCGCGCGGGCACTTTGGTGCATCTGCGCCCCGACCTTGACCCCGCAACGCGCACGCGCATCGCCTTGGTCCGGCTCGACGGTGCCGCGCTCTTTGGCCAGACCGGCACACTGACCTTGGACGAGACGGTGGCCACCGACGGTGCCTGGGTGCCGGTCACGGCGCTTCGCGACGGGGTGCGCGGGCTTTGGACCGTCCTTGTCGCGGTGCCGTCCGATGCGGGCAGCGTCGTCGCCGAGGAAGCGGTCGAAATTCTCTATGCGGATGAGACGCGCGCATTGGTGCGCGGCACCTTCGCCGATGGCGCGCGGCTGATCGAGAGCGGTGCGCACCGCGTGACGCCCGGCCAGGCCGTCCAGATCATCGGCGGCTAGACCCGTGTTGGCGTGCCCCCCGATCCGGCCCACCGCAAAAGCGCTGTCCGGTTGCGCACAGTCGCGCAGCGTCAGCGACGCGAAATTGGCGGCAAGGCGCCGAGGACCGCGGCCCACAATCCCGTGCGCTGTCTGGCAAAGCGCCGCGATGACGCCTGCCGCACCCAAGGTCCGCACCCCTATGACGGGGCTGCTGGCGGACCGTATGGGTCCCGTTTGGCTTAGAGCGGGCACCCGGCCCGGAATATTGGAAGGATAGACCCATGGAAACGCTTACCTTCCGTCAGCCCCGCCTCGTGGCCCTGACGCTGTTGGTTCTGATCGCGGCCGGTGCCTCGGCGCTTTTGTCCATCGGACGCCAGGAAGACCCGACGATCACCAATCTTTTCGCTTCGGTCACGACCGTGTATCCCGGCGCCGATCCCGCGCGGGTCGAGGCGCTGGTGACCGAGGAGATCGAGACCGAGCTGCGCACGATTGCGCAGGTCGATACGCTGGACTCCACCTCCTCCACCGGTGTTTCCATCGTTCAGATCGAATTGGTCGAGACCACACCGCCCGAAGAAATCGAACAGATCTGGTCCGAGATCCGCGACGCGCTGGACGATGCCTATGCGCAAATGCCCGCCGGTGTCCTGACGCCCGATTTCAACAGTGAGGCCTCGGGCACCTATACGGCGATCATCGCGCTGTCCGGCGCCCATGACGCTGTACCCTTGGCCATTGCCGGGCGCTATGGCGAGGCTTTGTCAGACCGGTTGCGCAACATTCCCGGCACCAAGCTGGTCGAGATTTTCGGCGAGCCGGAAGAAGAGATCCTGGTCGCGCTGAACCCCGCCGAAACAACGGCGCTGGGCCTGACGGCCGACCAGGTCTCGGCCGCGATCCGCGCGGCGGATGCCAAGGTCAGCGCCGGACGCTTGCGCGGCGCGGGCCAGGATCTGGTGATCAATGTCGAGGGCGAGATCGAAAGCCTGGCGCGGCTTTCAAACGTCATCGTGCGCGAGGATACGGCGGGTCAGGTCACCCGGCTGTCGGACATCGCAACGATCACCCGGGGCGTGAAAAACCCGGTCAGCGCCAGCGCGCTGCACAACGGGACCGAGGCCATTCTTGTGGGCGCGCGGTTGGAGGAGGGTTTGCAGGTCGACGTTTGGATGGGCTATGTCCGCGACGAGCTTGCGGCCTTCCAAACCGGGTTGCCCGCCTCGCTGAACGCCGACCTTGTGTTCGATCAAAGCACGTACACGGCCAACCGCCTCGCCGAAGTGGCCACCAATATGGCCATCGGCGTCAGCCTGGTCGTTGCGGTTCTCTTCCTGACGCTCGGTGCGCGCGCGGCCCTGATCGTGGCGCTGGTCCTGCCGCTGGTCAGCCTTGCGACGCTGGCCACGATGAACATCGTGGGGCTGCCGATCCATCAGATGTCGGTCACCGGCCTGATCGTGGCGCTTGGCCTTCTGGTCGATGCAGCCATCGTCATGACCGATGAGGTCGGGCGCCGCATACGGGAGGGGATGGCGCGGATCCAGGCTGTCGGGGGCGCCGTGCGGCGGCTTTTAGCGCCGCTTTTGGCCTCGACTGTAACGACGGTTTTGTCCTTCATGCCGATGATCCTGTTGCCGGGGCCTGCGGGCGATTTCGTGGGCTCCATCGCGCTGGCCGTTGTCATGATGCTTTTGTGGTCCTTTGCGCTGGCCGTGACCATCACGCCCGCCATCGCGGGTTGGATCCTGCCGGCGCGCTCGGGCGCGGGCTTTCTGGCCAGTGGTGTGAAGGGGGGTTGGATCGGGCGGCGGTTTGCCGCGTCGCTGCATTGGGCTGTTGCCAACCCGGTGAAATCCGTCGCGCTTGCTCTGGTTCTGCCCGTGCTTGGGTTTTCGAGCTTTCCGACGCTGACCGCGCAATTTTTTCCCGGCGTCGACCGCGACCAATTCACAATTGAGGTCGAAATGGCCGGCGGCACCGCATTGGCCGAGACCGCGGCGACGGCCAAGACCATCGATGACCTCTTGCGGGCGGAACCCCGGATCCGACAGGTGTCTTGGGTGATCGGCCGCTCGGCCCCCGCTTTCTATTACAACATCGTCGGCGGCCGGGACCAGGCGCCGGGCTTTGCCCACGCCCTGATCACCACAGCCTCGCCTGAGGCGACAGCGGAGCTGTTGGGCGCGCTTCAGACCGATCTTTCCGCGGCGGTTCCGGCCGCGCGTATCCTGGTGCGCGGTTTGGTGCAGGGTCCGCCCGTGAACGCGCCGGTGGAACTCCGCTTTGTCGGGCCCGACATTTCAGAGCTGCGCCGGCTCGGCGACGAGGCGCGCAGCATTGTGGCCGGGCTTGATACCGTCACCGTTGCCCGAACCTCAATCCCCGGTGGCGCGCCCAAGGGCAGCCTGGCCGGCAACGAGGCGCGGGCAGAGCTTTTGGGCCTGGATCTTGGTGCGATTGCGCGCCAGCTAGAGGCGGGGTTGGAGGGCGTGACCGGCGGCTCTCTTCTCGAAGGGACAGAGCGGTTGCCCATCCGGGTCCGCCTTGGCGAAGCGGTCCGCGGCGATCTGGCCGCGATCCGCGATCTGCCGGTCCTGGCACCGAACGCCGCGGCGCTGTCGGCCGCCGGGCAATACCCCGGCATCCCGCTTTCAGCGCTGGCGGACGTGACGCTGGAGCCTGGCGAAAGCGTCATCACCCGCCGCAATGCAGAGCGTGTGAACACGGTGCAGGCGTTCCTCATCCCCGATATCCTGCCGGAAGAGGCGCTGGGCGCCGTGCGCGAGACATTGGCGGCAGAGGGGTTTGCGCTGCCGCCGGGATACCGGTTGGAGATCGGCGGCGATTCGGACGCGCGCGCGTCTACGTTGGGCAATCTGCTGGCCTCGCTCGGGATCATCGTAACGCTTTCGATCGCGGCCATCGTGCTGACGTTCAACTCCTTCCGCCTGTCGCTGATCGCCTTTGTGGTGGCCGGGCTTTCGGCGGGGCTGTCCGTGTTGTCGCTCGCCGTCTTTCAGTATCCGTTTGGCATTCAGGCGGTGATCGGCGTCATCGGCTCCATCGGCGTGTCGATCAACGCGGCGATCATCATTTTGACGGGGCTGCAGGCCAATGCAGCGGCGCGTGCCGGCGACCGGGCGGCGATGGTCGATGTGGTGTTGGGGTCCAGCCGCCACATCGTCTCGACGACGATCACCACATTTGGCGGCTTTTTACCGCTCATCCTGGCCGGTGGCGGGTTTTGGCCGCCCTTTGCGATGTCCATCGCGGGCGGCGTGCTGCTGTCGACGGTGGTGTCGTTTTACTTCACACCGCAGATGTTTGCCCTGGTCTATGCGCGCAAACCAAGGGCCGAGAGGGCCGGCGCGGCCGCGCCGATGGTCCTGCGCCCCGCCGATCTGGTGCAACCGGCCCTGGCCGCCGAATAGCCGGCCGGGCACGCCTAGCGCCTGGCCGGGGCCGTCCTGTGCACCCAAGGCTGCGCCTCGGGGTGTTCGCGGGCTCTAGCGTGGCCGCCCCTGGGCGCCCCCGGGCGCTGGCCAGCGGGGTTACTGGGCCGCACATCTTATCCTGGT
>CALCPC010000878.1 GCA_937900975.1 uncultured Paracoccaceae bacterium | reverse complement strand
GTACTGCTCGGCGAACGCGTTGGTGATGCCGAAGACCTTTTCCGGGTTGTGCTTCCACAGCTGGTAGTCGGTGATGACCGGCACGCCGATGCCCTTGAACACGGCCTGCTGGTTCCAAGGCTCGCCCACGCAATATCCATAGATCGTGCCGGCCTCCAGCGTCGCGGGCATCTGCGGCGGCGGCGTCACCGACAGGAACACATCGGCCGCGATCTGGCCCGAGATGTTTTCGGGGCTGTAAAAGCCCGGGTGCAGACCGCCAGCGGCCAGCCAGTAGCGCAGCTCGTAATTATGGGTCGAAACCGGGAAGACCATACCCATGTTGAAGGCCTTACCCTCATCACGGAACTGCTCGACCACCGGGGCCAGGGCCTTTGCGCTGATCGGGTGTTGCGGACGGCCATCGTCCATGGAGGGGATGTGCGGGCGCATCAGATCCCACACCTCGTTCGACACCGTGATGCCGTTGCCGTTCAGATCCATCGAGAACGGCGTGATGATATGGGCCTCGGTCCCGAAGCCGATTGTCGCGGCCAGCGGCTGACCCGCCAGCATATGCGCGCCGTCAAGCAGACCGTCGATCACGCCATCCAGCAGCACCTTCCAATTGGCCTGCGCCTCCAACGTGACGAAAAGCCCCTCGTCAAGGAAGTATCCGTTCTCATAGGCCACGGCGAGCGTGGCCATGTCGGTCAGCTTGATGAAGCCGAAGGTCAGTTCGTCTTTCTCAAGCTCCAGCATCTCCGCCGATGCGGCGCTGGCGAAAAGCGCGGTTAGCGCCGCGCTGGCAAGTAGGTGTTTCATCGGGTTCTGGTCCCTGGCTCTGGCCGCATTTTCGCGGCGCAAAAAACAAAAAAAGCTGCCTGACCTGTGCCGCGCTTTCGCGAGGCCGAGGTCGAGCAGCTTTGCTCGGATTGCCCTGTCGTGGGTAGTGGACGAGAGCCCCGTTGCTCTCATGCTTTGAGGTCTACGGGTCAGGATGAGGAGTGCAAGGTTTCGCTGCAAAGCGGCGAAAATTTTGCGTTTGCGGCGCCGCAAATGCGGCGAAAGATGCCAAAATTTTGGTCAAAAGCGTAGATCGGGGTCAAAAACCCTGCCATCGAAGAACCGGTTCTCGGCCAGGATAAGGTGGCCGTTCTGGGATGCGACGGTCATCTCCCGGTCGATTCCGCCTTCGATCTTTTCCGACGCACCGGGCAGCGTCGCGCCCGCCTCGCCAAGATGGCGGCGGTAAAGATCGGTGCGGAAGACGCCGCGCGCCTGGTCCATTGCCGGCGTTTTCTCAAGCCCCAGCCGCGCGCCCATCTGCGCGGCGATCCAGGCGGCTTGGCTTTTCCAGGGAAATGTCGCGGCGCCGGCGAAGAATTCCATAAACCCCGGACAATCGCGTGTCTCGCCCCGGGCGTTGATCACCAAATGACCGGTGAGCGCGCGGTCGATCATCTCTGGCTGAAGGTCGAGATAGGCGCGGCGGGACAGCAGTTCTGCAGCCGTGGTTTCCGCGCCGCTGGCCGAAAGCCAGCGACAGGCTTTCCACACGGCGCGCATCATTCGCGCGGTCAGATCCGGCTCTGCCTCTGCCCAAGTGGTGCGCACGGACAGAACCTTTTCGGGCGCGCAAGTCCAAATCGCGCAACCGGGCAGGAGCAGCGCGCCAGCCCCGGTCTCCACCGATTTGGTGCCCCAGGGCTCCCCCACGCAGAAGGCATCGATCTCGCGCTCCGCCAGGGCATCGGCCATCAGGGGCGGGGGAACGGTGCGGATTTCCACGCCCTGCGGCGCCGGCAACCCCGACGCAGAAAGCCAATAGTAAAGAAGCTCGGCGTGCATCGAGAACGGGAAAGGCACACCGATGCGCAGCCGCCTTTCAGCCGCATCGACCAAGGCGCGCCCCGCCGCGGCCGCATCGGAAAAGCCGAAATCATGACCGACGCCGCGCAGCCGCTCCTCCAGCGCGCGGCTCACGCCGACCACCGTGCCGTTTAGCGACAAAACCATCAAGGCCGAGATCGGGCTTGCGACGCCCCCGATCCCCATCGCCATAGCGACCGGCACGGGCGACAGCATTTGCGCCGCCTCCACCCGGCCAAAGGCCAGCATATCGCGCAAAGAAGACCAGGACGGTGCGCGGACCAGGTCGAACGCCAACCCCTCCTCCCGCGCGAAGCCCATCTCCTCTGCGACGATCAGGGGGGCCGCATCGACAAGCGGGACAAACGCGATGGACAGCCGTGTCGCACTCATGTCAAAAGCTCGGCCGCGGTGACAAGGGCCGAGGCGACCTCGGGGATCTTGCGGCCCTGGTCCATCGCGGCCTTGCGCAGGATCGCATAGGCCTCATCCTCGCTAATGCCGCGGGCCTTCATTAACAGCCCCTTGGCGCGGTCGATCACCTTGCGCTCCTCCAACGCACGCTTGGTTTCGGCCAGCTCGTCGCGCATCCGGCGGAACATGTTGAACCGGGTGATCGCCGCGGCCATCACCGGTTTCAGCTTTTCGGGGCGCAAATCATCCACCACATAGGCCGATACGCCCGCCTCGATCGCGGCGTTGGTCAGGCTGTCGTCGCTTTGGTCGACAAAAATCGCAACAGGCCGGTCCATCGGCGCGCTGGCGATCGTCAACTCCTCAATCATGTCGCGCGTGGGGCTGGTCAGATCGACGATCACGACATCCGGCGCGCGTTCGGAGATCCGGCGGGCAAGGCTGGAGATTTCCGAGATAACGTGGATGTCGTTGTCCCCCGCCGCCGCAAGGCTGTCCACGATGAGGAGCGCGCGGTCGCGGTCCGGTTCAACGACAATGATGGACAGCCGGTCTTTCATGGGCGGAGTGTGGGGGAACCCCGGCGCCGCAGCAATTCGTCTGCTGCTCTGCAGCATCGCGGGCGGCGGGGGCAGGCGCGAAATGCCTGTTTTGGCGTCAGTCTTCAGCCGCGCGCGGCCCGGGTTGCGCAAGGCCGGAGGATCTCACTTTTAACGCGAAAGCCGATCCACCGGTTAGGGTCTTGCCGATTCACGGTGCCCGGCCACGCAGCGCGGGGATTGCGTCCAAGACGGGCGATACCGATGATGGTGCGAACGGGCGATGGCTTTGCCGAGCGCGCCACCCTAGGTGCCGCCGCGCAGGCGCGTTCGACCCGCGCTGACCGGAACGGCGCGCTGGTCCCCTACCCTGCCCGCCGAAAGACGACATAGACGGCATAACGCCCGAAGACCTGAACCTCCTCGACCGACCCGCCATACCGCTCAACCAGATTTGCCATCTCGGCGCCAAGGTCCGGGCGTGGGGTGACGTGAAACCGGGCCAGCCAGGAGCGGAGCCCGCGGCCAAACCAGCCGGGCCAGGCCCCCTGATCGCCGAAATCGACGACATGGAGCGCCCCGCCAGGGGCCAAATGCGCCGCCGCACAGTCTAACGCCGCGCGCCAATCCGGGATCATCGACACGCCGTAGCTGATAAAAATGCAGGGAAACGCCGCCTCTTCGAACAGCGCCGCGCCGTCAAAGGCGGTGGCATCCGCCTCCGCCAGCCGCGCCTGACGGTTCAGCGTCGCCGCCGCGCTTTCCAACATCTCGCTTGAGATATCCAGCCCAAAAAGCCGCGCATCGGGGTAGCGCCGCGCGATCTTGGCAAGGTTGCGCCCGGTGCCGCAGGCGACCTCCAACACCGCGCCGCCCGGCGGGGGGGCAAGCTCTCGGATCAGGTGATCGCGGCCGAAAAGATAGTATTTGCGCGTCAGATCGTAAATTCGACGCTGATGGCGATAGGTCGAATTCATCAGCGCCGCGTGGGCGCTGGTTTCGCTCATCCCGCAAACCGGTATAGATGCACCCCGCCATAGATGGCCGACCGGTCCTCGGCAAACGCTTTGGCCGACGCCGCCGCGTCATAGCGCCAGCGATCCAGAATGTCCGGCGCCACGCGCCCGGGCAGAATGTCGGGCCCGCCGCCGGTGCGAAACAAAACCCGCGCGCCGGGCGTCGCGGTCCGGGTGATTTCGGCCCAAAGGTCGGTCAACTGCGCGTCCGTCATCCAATCCTGCGCGTCGAGCAACAGATAGCATTGTTTGCTGTCCTGAGGCTCGCGCCGCAGCATCTCGGTCAGTGAGATGTTGTGGATCATGACTTTGCGCGCCTCTTCGCGCACCGTCTCGAAATGGCGCGCCTCAAGATAGGGCGGCACGGACCGATCCTCTGCCCGGTCGTAGCCACGGTTGAACGCGGCCCAGGCAAAATAATTGTCCTTGATCGGATAGTCGCAGACCAGCTTGCGCATCCGTTCTTTCAGCACCGGCAGAATGTTGCCGCCGGCATCGGCTGCCAATTTGTCATACTGCGCCGGCGGGATCCCCAGGCCGAAGAGTGAGGCACGCCGGCGGGCGACAAACCGCACGATCCAAGTGTCGAACATCGGCGCGATCCGGTCTTCCCAGAACTGCTGCTGCTCGCGCAGCGAGCGGGCGGCCAACAGCGGTCGGTAATCCACCATCGCAATCCGCGAGACGATGTGCATCGTGGCGATAAACTGGCCAAGCAGGCCAAAGCGGTGAAACCCGCGCGTGAAATAGGTGATCCGGCGGCGCAGCAGCGTCCGCTGCTCCCAATAAGCGCGGCTTTCGCTGTCTAGGTGATCGGCAATATACGTCCGGTAGCGCAGCGCGTTCTCCGGCAGATCGGCGCGGCCGAAAAATGCGTAAAAGCTTTCGTGATCCGGCAGATGCTGCGCTGCTGCGATCTTGAGCCGGCCCAAAGCGACATGCGCCGGCGAAAGATCGACAACCGTGATCGAGGCTGGCCGCGCCGTCAGATAGGACATCACATTGCAGCTCGACGACGCGATACACACCAGGTTGTCGCTGGGCTGGATGTCCAGCGCGCCCATGTCGGCCACGGGATCTTCCCAAATCTGGGCATAGACCAAGCCGTGAAACAGCTGCGCAAAGGCCCGTTCCAAAAGGCCGGTCCGGCTTGTCAGCCGGTTTTGCTGCACTGCGGCGCGCAACTGATCGGTGATGATATCGGTTTGGGTCATGCCGTCTCCGCACGTTGCGCCGCCGGTTTGGCGGATGATCCTGCCGCGCAGCTTGGATGGCGCGCTTGGCCCTTCTATCGGGGTGATATGGCTAATTTTCAGCTAAAAGGCGAGCCCCATTGTGTCGCAAGCGCGAAACCACGGCGGCCACGGCGCCGTGATGCGGGACGAATTGACCACGCCCTCACCACGCCATACATCAGGAAAAACCAGAGACGGAGTGCTTTTGTCAGACGCCAAAGACAGTTTGTCGAGCCTTGATGCCCGCAGCCGCGATGTCTTTCGCCGGCTGGTCGAAACCTATCTCGACAGTGGGGAGCCTGTGGGCTCTCGCACGCTGTCCCGGTCTTTGTCCGAGCAGGTCTCGGCCGCGACCGTGCGCAACACAATGCAGGATCTTGAGCATTTGGGCCTGCTCGACAGCCCTCATATCTCGGCCGGGCGGGTGCCCACGCAGCGCGGCCTCCGGCTGTTTCTGGACGGCTTTTTGGAGATGGGGGAGATTTCGGCCGACGAACGGCGCGAGATCGAGCGCTCACTCGACGAGACGACGCCGGATCTGCCCGCAACCCTGGACCGTGCCGGCGCGCTTCTCTCGGGCCTGACACAGGGGGCGAGCCTGGTTCTCGCCCCAAAATCCGAGGCGCCGATCCGTCATCTTGAGTTTGTCGGCCTCTCCCCTGACCGCGCGCTGGTGGTGCTGGTCACAGCCGATGGCGCCGTTGAAAACCGCCTCTTCACGCCGCCGCCGGGCCTGACGCCCTCGGCCATGCGGGAGGCCGGGAACTTTCTCAACGCCGTGCTCGAAGGGCGCACGCTGAGCGAGGCTGCCGACGTCGTCCGCCGCGAGATTGAGCGGCGGCGCCAGGAGTTGAACGGTCTGGCCGCCCGGCTGGTTGAGGACGGCATCGCGATCTGGGCCGATAAATCGGAGGATGAACCCTCGCGCCTGATCGTGCGCGGGCGATCCAACCTGCTTGACGACGGCGCCGGCGCGGATCTTGAGCGCGTCAAAAGCCTTTTCGACGACCTGGAGCGCAAGCGCGATTTGGCCCAGCTGTTGGAGCTGACAGAGACCGGCGAAGGCGTGCGCGGCTTCATCGGGGCCGAGAACAAACTCTTTTCACTTTCGGGTTCCTCTTTGGGTGTTTCTCCTTATATGAACGCCGAACGCAGGATCATCGGGGCAATCGGTGTGATCGGGCCAACCCGCCAGAACTACGGCCGTGTCGTCCCGATCGTCGATTTCACCGCGCAGATGGTCGGCCGTCTGATCTCGGGCCGCAACGCAGGCTAGGGGCCGGACGGGCATCGACGCGATGGGGGCTGAAGATTATGGCCGAGGACAAAGACGACATGGACAGCAAAGACGAAGACCTCTTTCTCGACGATCCCGAAGCACTTTCCGATCTTCTCGACGATGATCCATCGGCCGATGAGATCGAACTCGACGCGCGGCGCGCAGAGCGGGACGAATTGAAAGACCGGCTCTTGCGAGCGCTTGCCGAGGCCGAGAACATCCGCAAGCGGGCCGAACGCGACCGCCGGGATGCGGAGCTTTACGGCGGCGTTAAGCTCGCCCGCGATCTTTTGTCCGTTCACGACAATCTTGGGCGCGCGCTTGAGACCATCGATGCGGCGCGGCGCGAGCAGGCCTCGGGACTGGTTGAGGGGCTGGAATTGACCCAGCGGGAGCTTTTGGCGGCGTTTACCAAGCATAAGATCGAAAAGATCGAACCGGCGCCGGGCGATCGGTTCGACCCGAAGCTTCACCAAGCAATGTTCGAGGCGCCCGTGCCCGAGCATCCGGCCGGCGCGATTTTCCAGGTCATGACCACCGGGTTCGTGATCGGCGACCGGCTTTTGCGCCCGGCGCAGGTCGGGGTATCCTCCACCCCCGCCGGCGATGTGGTCCCCCCCGGCGACAGCGACGTCGCCTAACGTCAAGCGACGCCCGCGCTTGGCGATGCGCGCCGCCGGACCGCGGCGCGTTGGCCCAAGGGCCTTGAGCCGGTATCGGGACAGTATGTCGTGCCAGATCTCTGGTGAAAAAACGCAGCGCCGACCAATGCGCAGGACATTCCTCGGCCCTTAGACAGAGCTGCGCCTGGCCGACACTCCGCCCGCGGACACCTGCCGGCCGACCCGTTTCGACCAGACGCCTGTTCGCTGTTGGCGCAAACCCTTTGGGCACACCCCAAGGAAAAATGGGTCTGCGCGTCCCCCAATTCTTAGCCGTCCCACCCGGCCTTTGGTGTCGCGACCAGGCCAAAGCGTCCCGACCGGGCCACGGCGTCCCGACCGGGCCAAGGCGTCCCGACTGGGCTAGGGCGTCCCGACCGGTCCAAGGCGTCGCGACCAAGCCAGGGCGTCGCGACCAAGCCAGGGCGTCGCGACCGCGCCAAGGCGTCCCAACCGGGTCAGGGCGTCTCGAATTGTCCAAGACGTCGCCACTGGGCCGGGATTTCGCAATATGGCCAAAGGGTCGCGCCCTGGTCTCCAGCGTCTCGTGCAACTTCTGAGACATCAGGCATCCCATACCGCTCTGAAATCTCTGAGTTGAGGCGGAGGTGTGTGGTTCGGGTTTTTCACGAAACGCTAAAGGCGTCGCGCCCTTCCGCGCCACACCAGGGCCCCCAGTGCGGCCCGGTCGCACGGGGCCAAGCGGCGCCCGTCGCGCGAAAAGCGTGACGCTTTGGCGGGTTTTTTTGGCCTTGATGGCCCGCACTTTCGGCAAAACGTCCACCGCACTACGCCATCCCCCGCGCGCAGCGAAACGGCGTTGGGAGGCGCTCTGTCCGGGCCTTAGCGCTCTAACGCGAGGGCGGACATCAGGGCCTCTGCGTTCAGGCGCCACTGATCCTCCCGGTTCGCGGCGGCCGTCGACGTGGCGGCGAGGAGGTTGCGATCCTCCGTCAGACGGCGAAGCACGGCCACGGTTTCCGCCACCACGGCATTGGGATCGACCAGGAAACCGGTCTGACCATCGACAATCGCCTCCTCCACCGCGCCGACGCGGGACACGACGGTTACGATGCCCAGCCGTTGCGCCTCCATGATGGTCAGCGGCAATCCTTCATCGCGGGACGGCATCAAAAGGATATCGATCCGCGCAAACGCTTCGGCCAATTCGTCAAGGTCATAGGCGGGCGGGTACAGCGGCAGGTCGGGGGGGACGACAAAGGCGTCATCCTCCTGATCGAGAACGGATTTCCCGGTGATCGAAAAAGACAGCGGCAGATCGGCGGACGCGGCTGCAATCTCCAAAAACCGGTCAAGCCCCTTTTGACGGTCCATCCGGCCGAGAAAACCGACGCGCAGAACCGGCGCGTCCGCCGCGCCCTGCCGCGCGGCCAGTGCTGTGCCGATGGCATCGGGCGACAGCGGATAGCCAGGTCCGATCGGCAACGCCAAAAGCATGGCCTCCGGCACGCCCTGGCCGTGCATCCAGACCGACAGCGCCTTTGAGCAGGTCGCGATCCGGTCGTACCCCCCCTCATGCGCAAGCGCGAGATAGGGTGTGCCATAGCTGCGCCCATAGGCGCCGGTTTCGATCAGATGTTCCCAGGCGACGGTTCGGATGCCCTTGCGACGCAACGCACCCAGCCCGTGATGGATCGCGGCGCAGCCCGAGTTGATGACGGCGTCCAATCCGCTGAGCGGCCCCAAGATCCGGTTCATGATCTCGTCCGGGGGGCGAGAGGCCATTTTGGTGCCGAGATACCGCGGGCCGTTCCAGTCGCGCAACGCGCGGTTGCCGACAAAATGGACCGAGGCAAACGGGTCCAAAAGCCACGGCGTGCTGGCCGCGTTCTCATTGCCGTAAACGTAAAGATGACAATCGGCGCCGAGATCCCGCACTGCGCGCGCCAACGCGATGGCGCATTTTTCGACACCGCCGAATTTCAGGATCGGCAGCACGAAACCGATTTGGGGGCGGTCTTTGGCGCCCGGCAAAAGCAGCGGCGCGCCGTGCAACGCGCCCCGCGACAGAACGGCGGGCATATCCGTGGGGCCGGTGATATGCGGCGGCCAGCGCCAGGTTTTGAAGGCGGCGCGGCCCGGGGTGCTGAACCGGCTGTTGCTCATCACATCGGCAAGGTTTCCAAAGCCGGACATCAGCCCCTCAGGCTCCACCTCCGGGACGGGATCCGGCAGATTGGCGTGGACGGTCGCGATGCTGGCGCCCCGCGCCAAACCGACCTGCATCTCGTCCGAGCGCCAATGCGACACGGCGGCGATGAGGCGGTGGGTTTTCATCATCACCGCGTCGCCGCCCCGGATCTCGGATGCGAACGCCGCCATCATGCGCGGCGGGTCGCGGTCAGGCTCTTGCGGCATCCAATCGGTCGCCCAACGCCGTGTTGTGTGGAACCAATAATTATTGTCTTCCATCTCCTGACGCACGCGCAGAACGGCAAGCTCTGTTGTCGAAAGCGCATCTTGAAGATGACAAATGACAGAGCGGCCAAGCTTTGGATCCGCGATCAGGCCCCGAGCGGTGTCGCGCAACAGAAGGACAAAGGGTGGCACCAGCACGCGGTCGCGCTGTGCGTGGGCGGCGAAGATCATCGCGGCGACGTCATCGGCGGGCACAGGCTCCGGCCTCAGCTCGGCGCCGCGCAGCATCGACAGGGCCCCTGTCTCAGCCTCGAATGCCAGGATATAGGGCACTTCCGCCAGCGCGGCATCGACCACCCCGCCCCGTGCGTAAAGCCAGCGATGGCGCGCCATCACCGCCTCGCGCAGCGCCGCGTCGCCGGCATGGCTGCCCGACAACATGCTTTCGGGGCGCTTGCGGTAGCGAAAGAAGGTTTGCTGAAACCGCCGCCCGCGGAATCCTTTTTCGGAGGCTTGCAGCCAAAAGTCCCAATCTTCGTAGCCCGCGCGCATATCTTCGGCAAAGCGAATGCCGGCGTCGATCACGCGACGGCGCACCAGCGATCCGGCCTCGCACTGGTTGGACATCGACATCCGCGCAACCGAATACGGGGCGCCGTTATGGGCGAAGGTCTCAATCCCGAAAAAGGCGAAATGCGGGAAAAACCAATCGGCCTGCGCGTCGGTGTCAAGCGCGTGGCCGAAGATCTGCATCGCCGTGGGGTCGAGCCGGTTGTCCGCATCCAGGAAAAACAGCGCCTCAAGATCGGGCCAGGTTTCCAGCGCGACCCGAATGCCCGTGTTGCGGGCGCCCGAAAGCCCCTGGTTGGCCTGATGCACCGCGCGCACCCGACCGGGGTGAAGCGCCGCCCAACCGTCGACCACCTCCCGCGTTTCGGGCGTTGGGCAGCCGTCGTTCACGATCACGATACCGTAGTCTGGGCCGCCCTCCTGACCTATGGCGCTTGCCACGGCCTCTGACACCAGAACGCTGTGCCGATAGACTGGGACGATGATCACGATGCGGGCTGACACGGGGCTAGGCCTTCACGGGTCCGTTGATCATCTCTATGTCACGAAACAGCGCCCAGCCGCATCCATTGCTGTCCCGCCCCTCCATGGAGGTGGCCAGCAACAGGTCGAACCGGCCCTTGCTCGGGCGGGGCGGGGCG
>CALCPC010000877.1 GCA_937900975.1 uncultured Paracoccaceae bacterium | reverse complement strand
GGCGGGCTGGCAACGGCCCATCTTACGCCCCGCCCGCGCGGTTGGTGCAACGCGTGACAAGACGGTTGCAGCTTTGGCCATAAGCATCGGTGAAGGCGACGATCGTCGTGGCAGCGAACTCGGCACCCCGCGCCAAGACCTGCATCAGCGCCATGACGGACTCAAGGCCCTCACCGCCATACCGCCCCTCAAACCCCGACAAGATACACACCGCCCGCGCCCGTTTCGCACGGTCCGACATCCGCGCGGTCCGCGGACGCGGAAGCTGCGCGTCGAACCGGTCAGACAGTTGCATGAACCGCGCGATTTGCTCCCTCGTTTGCGCAGAGGCAGCGGCGGGCAGCAGCGCGGCCAAAAGGGCGACCGCAAGGCATGGGACCCGCAAGCAGCCCGTCATCGCACCTCAGGAGTTGAAAAGCGCCAGAAAGATCAGCACCGCTGCACTGGCGGCGAACAGGTAAATCCAGAACTTGATGAACCCTTCAAAGGTTTTCTCCTGTTCTGTGATGTCCATCTTTCCGTGTTCGTGATCGCTCATCTTCGGCCAAAGCTCCTCACCAGACTTGCGTGGCACGGTCGCGCCCGCCGCACACGCTTTGCGCTATGCTCCTACGGATGCGAGTGTGTGACATCAAGGCTTTGCGCGCAAGTGTCGGTAAGTTGTATTGCACTGTCAGTTTCGTGACCAAAGCCACGCGCCATCCTCGCGGCGCGTCCGGGCGATTTTGCCGGCCTGGTGAAGGTGGTTGAGGTGGCCCACAGCCTCTGCCAGCGCCAAACCATACTCCCCCGACCCGATGCGGCGGCGATAAAGCGGTTCAAAACAGTCCGCCGCCGTGCGCGGCACCCGCAGCGCGTCCAAAAGCCGCGTCAGCGCGGTGTGGTGGTTGTCGATCAATTGATCGAGCCGGGTGGCGATCCCGCGAAACGGCGTGTTGTGGCCAGGCAGTGCCAACTGCCCGGGCTGTGCGTGGGCTTGCAGCCGCAGACAGCTTTCCAGCCAATCCCCCACAGTATCGGCCTCCGGCTCTGTCGGGTAAACGCCGAGGTTTGAGGAAATGCCGGGCAAGATCTGGTCGCCTACCAGCACCACATCGTCGGCCCAAAGGGTCGCGTGCTCGGGCGCGTGACCATGGCCGATATGGACCCGCCACAAACGCCCGCCGATGGCGATTTCCATCCCCTCTTGAAGGCGATGAAAGCCAAGCGGGATCGGGTAAACACTGTCGCAGAAATTCATCGGGCGGGCGGCGCGGCGTGCCTCCAACAGATCGGGTGCCATGCCGGCGGCAGTGTAGAAGGCCACGGCCGCCGCCGTTGGCCGGGGGTGTCCGTCCAAGGTCAGCATCCGGGCGAACAACCAGGCGGTCCGCGTTGCCCAGATCTTGGCGCCGGTCTCCCGCGTTAGCCATCCCGCCATGCCGACATGGTCGGGATGGTGATGGGTCAGCACGATCCGCGCGACGGGCTTTCCCGCCAAGGGACCCGCCAGAACCTCCGCCCAGACCGTCTCCATCCGGCGAGAGTGCATGCCGGTGTCAACGATGGTCCACCCCTCGGCATCGTCGAGGAGGAAGACATTGACATGGTTGAGCTTCATCGGAAGCGGCAGACGCAGCCAGAGCACGCCGGGCGCCACCTCCAACACCCTGCCCGCGGGCGGCGGGTCGGGGAACGGAAAGGTCAGGACCCCGCCGCCGGCATCCATCAGGCGCCAAGCGCCTCTGCGTCCAGCGCGTAAAGATCGCCAGCGCCCGCCTGGGCCGCGGCGGCCAGCGCTTGAACCTCCGGTAGCATTTGGCGGATCATGAACTGCGCCAACGGGCGGCGCTCAGCACCGCTATCGGCAAGCGCCGCTTTCAAATGATAGTGCCCCCCAAGAACCAGACCGAACGCCCGCAAATAGGGTTGTGCGCCGGCAAAGCGGTCCTGCAGATCGGCGCTCAGCATCCAATCCAGCATCTCGGCAAGCGTGGCCGCGGCATCGGCCAGCCCGGATGCCAAAGGATCGTCGCCGGCAGCCACGACCGTCGCACGGACTTCGTCCAGAAGGCCACGCGCGGCCGCGCCGCCATCGGCCAGCTTGCGGGCGACAAGATCCATCGCCTGGATGCCGTTGGTGCCTTCGTAAATCGCCGTCACACGCACATCGCGGTAGAACTGAGCGGCGCCGGTTTCCTCGATATATCCCATGCCACCATGGACTTGCACACCAAGCTCGGCCACCCGGCAACCGGCGTCGGTGCCAAACCCCTTTGCGATCGGCGTCAGCAGCGCGCCGCGCGCGGCCCAGGTCGCGGCCGCATCCCCCCCCGCCCGCGCCATGTCGAGGCTAAGCGCCGTGTCCAGGCAGATCGCCCGCGAGATCGCCGTCAGCGCCTTCATCGTCATCAGCATCCGCCGGACATCCGCGTGGTCGACAATGGCCCCCGTCCCGCCGGGGGCTGTGCGCCCTTGCTTGCGCTCCCGCGCGTAGGAAAGCGCGGCCTGATAGGCGGCCTCCGCCTGCGCAAGGCCCTGAACACCGACGCCGAGCCGGGCGTTGTTCATCATCGTGAACATCGCGGCCATGCCGCCCTCGGGCGGGCCGATCAGCCACCCCGTCGCCCCCTCATAAGACATCACAGCCGTGGGAGAGCCATGCAGACCCATCTTATGCTCAAGCGAGATCACCCGAAGGCTGTTGGCAACGCCCGGACGCCCCGCCGGGTCGGGCAGGTATTTCGGCACAAGAAAAAGGCTGATCCCCTTGGTTCCCGGCCCCGCCTCTGGCCGGCGGGCCAGGACGAGATGGCAGACATTCTCGGCCATGTCGTGATCCCCCCAGGAGATATAGATCTTCTGGCCTGTGATCCGGTAGGTCCCATCGCCCGCATCCTCGGCCTTTGTGCGCAGCGCACCGACGTCAGAGCCCGCCTGAGGCTCTGTCAGATTCATCGTGCCGGTCCAGTCGCCAGAGATCAGTTTCGGCAGGTAAAGCGCCTGCAACTCCGCACTGGCGTGATGCTCCAACGCTTCGATCTGGCCTTGGGTCATCAGAGGGTTGAGCGAGAGCGAGAGACAGGCGCTGGCCATCATCTCCCCCACGCAGCTGGTCAGCACTAAGGGCAGGCCAAGCCCGCCGTGCTGGGGATCGGCGGCCATGCCGACCCAACCGCCCGACGCAATGGCCCGGTAGCCATCGGCAAAACCGGGCGACGTGCGCACAACACCGTTTTCAAGGCATGCCGGCTGCGTATCCCCCGCCCGGTTAAGCGGCGCCAAAACCTCCTCGGACATCCGCGCGGCTTCGGCCAGAATGGCGTCTGTCATCTCGGGCGACGCTTCGGAAAACCGTTCGGTCGCAGCAAGACGCTGGACG
>CALCPC010000876.1 GCA_937900975.1 uncultured Paracoccaceae bacterium | reverse complement strand
CGCGCTTCCCGCATCTCAAAGTGTGGGAGAACGTGGCCTATGCGCTGACCATCGCGGGGCAGCCAAAGGCCGCTTGCCGTGCGCGGGCTGCCGAGCTTCTGGACCTCGTGCAACTCAGCACCTTTGGCGAGCGGCGGATCGGGGAGCTTTCGGGCGGCCAGCAACAGCGCGTGGGCATCGCCCGCGCGCTGGCGCAGGAACCCGATGTCTTCCTCCTCGATGAGCCGATGTCGGCGCTCGACGCCAAGTTGCGCGAGGAGATGCAGGTAGAGCTGCGCCTTCTCCAACAGCGGCTGAAAATCACCACCATCGTCGTGACCCATGACCAGCGGGAGGCGATGACCATGGCCGACAAGATCGTCGTGATGTCCGACGGCCGGGCCGAGCAAACCGGCACGCCTGGCGAGATCTACGACACCCCCGCCAACGCTTTTGTCGCATCCTTCATCGGGCGCGCGAATTTTCTGACCGGCCAGGCCGTCCCGGGCGGCATTGAGGTTCCGGGCCAAGTGCTGTCGGTCGCAAGCGGGCCGCAGTTCGCAGACGGCACCACGGTCACGCTGTCCTGCCGGCCCGAGCGTGCGTGCCTTGACCAGCCGATGCCCGAAAGCAACCGGCTGCCCGCGGAGATTACCTTCGTGCGCAACATCGGCGCGACGCGCGACATCCACCTGAAAACTGACGCCGGGCCGATCGTGGTCGAATACGCGGTGGGTGAGAACGCGATGTCCTACGAAGTCGGCCAAAAACTGTTCGTTCACCTGCCCCCCAAAGCGCTGCGCGCCTATCCGGCGGACCCGCTGCGATGACGGTGGAGGCGACGGGCGAACCGGCGACAATCGCAGACGCCCCACCGGCGCGTCCGCCGGAGGTTTTGCGCTGGGCGCTCGGCTTTGTCGTCCTCTTCCTCTGCGTGCTGCCCTTCCTGATGGTCTTCATCATTTCTTTCGGCGAAAAGATCGAGGGCGCAAGCTGGGTGTTCGGCCTCGACGCTGCGCATTACCAGCGCTTTTTCGTTGGCGCCCTCTGGCCCGACAGCATCGAGACGCTTTACCTTCAGAAACTGGCCTGGTCGATGTACTATGCCGTCATCGCCTCCTGCCTTGCGATTTTGACGGCGTTTCCCTTCACCTATTGGCTGACGCGCCTGTCCCGCCGGCTTCAAACCGTGTGGCTGATCGGGCTGCTGGCGTCGCTGTCGCTATCCGAGGTATTCATCGTCATGGGGTGGGACATCCTTTTGTCCGCCCGGTCCGGCCTGCCGATGGTCTTCAAGGAAACCGGCCTTACCGACTGGCTGAAGGACACCGGCTGGTTCGCCGTGCTGCGCGATTGGGGGCTGGCGAGCCCGCGCAATGTAAAGTTCAAGACCTCTGAGCTTGCGACCATTCTGACCATGGCCTATCTCGTTTGGCCCTACGCCGTCATCCTGCTTTACCCCGCGCTTTCGCGCCTCGACCCCAGCTTGGTTGAGGCGGCGCGGACAATGGGCGCAGGGCCGGTCACAGTCGTCAGAACCGTTGTTCTGCCCTCTGTCCGGCTGCCGCTTCTTGGCGCCACGCTCCTTCTCTTCGTGTTCCTCCTTGGCTCCTACGTCACCGTCACCGTCTTTGCCGACCCTGCCAAGCAAACCCTTGCGATCTCGATCTACGATGCTGTCCGTGGCTCAACGCTGAATGCGCCTTTCGGGGCGGCGCAGTCGATCATGCTTCTTCTCAGCGCCGCGATCCTTCTTGGCCTTGGCCGATGGCTAAGCCTGCGGGGCGCGCGGGGATGAGGCTGCATTGGAGCGCGCATCTTTTCATGGCGCTTTCGGGCCTCATGCTTGCCCTGCCGATCTTCGTCGTTTCGGCAGCGGCGCTGAACGGCGGCCGCTCCATGCTGTTCCCGCCCGAGGATCCGACGCTTGCGCGGTTTGGTGAGTTCTTCGTGTCACAGCCTGTCTGGGTCAATGCGCTTGCCAATTCGACGGTGATCGCGGTGCTCAGCGCCGTCCTGGCCGTGCTGTGCGCCTGGCCGCTGGCCTAGTGGGCGCGGAAACGCGGCGATGGCGGGTCAAAGGCCCTGGCCGGGCTGACGGCGCTGCCCTTCGCACTGCCCCCCATTGTCTTTGGCGTGGGGCTCGGCTTTGTCTGGACCTTCTCTGGCGGGCTCGGCACCGTTTGGGCGGGGATCCTGAGCCACGCGGCCCTGTTCGCGGCCCTGCCCCTCGTCACCATTTCCGTTGGCCTCCAATCCATCGACCGCGCGCATCTCGACGCCGCCGCCACCATGGGCGCGACGGAGGCAATCGCCTTTCGCACCATCATCCTGCCCCAGACCCTGCCCTACTCCATCTCTGGGTTTTTCTTCGCCATGGTGCTTAGCTTCAACGAATTCATCGTGATGTTCTTTGTCTCAAGCTCCGCCTACACCACCGTCACGCTGCAGATCTTCAACTCCCTGCGCAACGGGTTCACGCCCACGATGGCCGTCGCCGCCATCACGTTCATCCTGGTCTCCATCCTCGCCTTCTCGGCCGTTGCCCGGTTTGGCGATCTGCCGCGGCTGATGGGGGCCGATCAAACCAAATCTTGAGGGAGCGTTCATGCCTCGCCAACCAACCCTAATCGGCAATGCCGTCCTTTTGGTCATCGATATCCAAGGCTCTGCCTTTCTCGACAACAAGGCCGATTTCGGCATCCCGACGATGCCGGGCTATCAGGACAATATGCGCCGCGCGCTGACGGTCATCCGCACTGCGCGGGACATCGGAATGCCCACGATCTATTTTCAGGAGGCGCATCGCCGCGACATGATCGATTTCGGGCGGGAGCTTGACGGCGCCGAGGGCGTGCATTGCCTTGAGGGGGAGCCGACGACAGATCTGCCCACCGACATCACCGGGCAAAGGGACAGCGACTATTTCATCCGCAAGCGCCGATACTCCTGCTTTTTTGGGACCGAGCTTGAGATCCTGCTGAAGGGTTTGAAGGCCGAGACGCTGATCCTGATCGGCGGGATGACGGATGTGTGCGTCCACTACACCTTCGTCGACGGCCATCAGCACGACTACTATTGTCGGGTGGTGGGCGACAGCGTTGGCGGCACCTCACTCGCCGCGCAGCAGGCGTCTTTGAACGCGATGGAGTATCTGCAGACCGGCGCCGTGCAATCCACCGAAGGGATGATTACGGCCATGCACGCCCATGTGGCCGAGGCCGCGTGATCGCGCCCGAGGACGTTGTCGGGCGCTGGCGGCGCGCATGGATCGACGCCGGCGGCCAGCGCGACAGCCAAACGAGGGTGATCTGGTGGCAGGCGGCGGGCGGTTATTGCGACATCCGCCTGCCTGCGGATCCGCCGGACACGGCGGGGGCCGATGCGCTTGCCGATCTTGACGCGGGGACGCTGTCGCAACTTCTGCGGGCCGAAGGTTTTGCCGGGACGATTTCGGTGGCCGACACCCTTTGCACATGGACCCGGGCAATCAACTTTCACGGCACGCCAGAGACCGCCGATATCGGGCGGCTGTCCTGGGACGCCGACGGCGCGTTGATCGAGGACGGGGGTCAAGCGCCCTACCGAGAGCGGTGGACCCGCGACGCCGCAGGGCAACCGAACCGCGCGGTTTGGCACGCGGGATCCTGGCAACTGCATCTGGTCTGGGATGCGACCGCGTTTCTGCTGGGCACCGGCTGCAGCACCGCGCCGCCCTTGCGCGCGCTAAGCGCCGCGCTTGCGCATGGAGCGCGGCCCGAAGCGCCGCTGCGCGCGGCCTTCGACGCGGGCTATGTCTTCGGCCGTTGGGACGGCGACACCGGCATTGCCACCCATGCGATCAACCCGTTTCATGTCGGCCGTCCGGTGCTTGACCGCAAAGCGCTTACCCATGGTCGGGCAGAGCTTGCGCTGCCCTGCTTTAACGGGCGCATCGAAACCCGCTGCTGGACCGCGCTTTCGGCGGCATGATTCGGCTGCTCCGCCTCGGTGCGCACCCGGTCCCTAAAACGCTGCACAGATTTTAGGCCGCGAAGACCGCGCGCGGATCCGGTCGCGCGGGCGCGGCCTGGCCGCGCATGTTCGCCGATATGCCATGCGTCCCGCGTCCCGACCCGGGACTTCGCCCCGCCAAAGGGTCGATTATGGCCGAAGTTTGGCGACGCGATGTCCGCGGCGCGTTCATGCCGCGATATCAAATATTCAACCCCCGATATATCCTCTGATTACTATCCCTTGTCTTGGCGAGATTTCGCCCATGAAAAAAAATTTGAAGATAAAAGTAATTCGCCTCGCAAAACGGTAGTAACGTTTTTACGCGACCGTCGCCCTTGGGGTGTGCGCCAACGCTCTGTGTTGCGTTTCGTTTGTAAGGTCTGTGCTGTGCCGGGCCGAACGAGTTCACAAAAAAATCGAACGATGCCGGGCCCGCTATCCCGGTCGATGGAGACGCATGATGAACGACTACAGCATTCTTTTTGAGTCCGACACGATCGACACACCCGCCGGCCTGTCGCCGGTCGTCGGTCTCACGCAAGGGCCAGGCGGGGTGCCCTTGTCCGGGTCGGGCCTGGCCGGCGCGGTCTATGCCGGCGTCGACCGGATCCGCACCATCTCAGAGCTGGAAGACCTGATCGTCGCGGCCGACAGCCCCGACCTCACCTTCACGGCGACAACCCTCGATTACCACAGCACCGAAAACGATCCGACGGTGACAGAGTTCCTGGGCCCCGATGGCGCCAGCATCATGGGCGATGGCGACGCCGTTTTGGTGGATCCCGCGGGCTTTTTGATGTCGGGCTATATCTACATTCCCCCCGGCACCCATGAAATCGAAGTCGTCTCCGACGACGGTTTCCAGCTGGTGCTTGGCGGCGTCGATTTTATGACCTTCGAAGGCACGCGCGCCGCCGACGCCACCGTCCGCGCCGCTGAATTTGACGGCGGGCTTTACGAAATCGACCTTCTTTATTTCGACAACACCGGGCGCCAATCGTTCGACCTTAAGATCGACGGCATCACGGTGGACCCCTCCGCGCTCTTCGGCTCGGTCGAAGAGTTTACAAATCCCCCCGCGGGCACCGAGATTGTCGCCTATGACGCCTATCACCCGTCGCATTTCAACATCGATCTCGTCGACGGGGACGACGTTTACACCGGGACCGACGGCGTCGATATCGTCGACGGGCTTGGCGGCGACGACCAGATCGCCGGTGGGCTTGGCGACGACACCCTCTTTGGCAATTACGGCGACGACTACCTCGAAGGCGGCGACGGCGACGATGTGCTCGACGGCGGGCGCGGCGCTGACATGCTGATCGGCGGCGCGGGCAACGACCTTTTGATCAGCCGCTCGGACACGGGCGAGCAGCGCATCGGCCAGTTGGCCGTCGGCAACCCGACCCGCGACGACCCCGATGGCGAGGTCAATATGGACCGCCAAAAGCTCTACGGTTATGAGGGTCAGCCGCTGATCGGCGATGACATCATGGTCGGCGGGGAGGGCCGCGACACCTTCCTGTTCACCTCGCTCATCAACGCCAAGCTTGAGATCATCGAAAAACACACACGCTCAGACGGGACGATCAATTGGGGCGGCGTTGCCGGCGAAAACGACGAGCTTCACGACCATTGGACCGACTATTTCGGCATCGAAGTGATCGCGGACTACAATGACGCCGAAGACACAATCGCCATCATCGGCCATACCGCCGAAATTTGCCAGGTTGAGTATGTCGATATCAACAACGACGGCTATGACGAGACGGTCATCACCGTTTGGTCGAACCAAAGCGGGAATTGCGTTGCCACCGGCAATTCGACCTGTGCCTGCATGGACAATCAGGCCCGTGCGGGCGGGGCGCATGACCAGGATTTGATCGGCCAGATCATCGTCTATGGCGATCTGGTGGCCGAGGATGACATCCAAACCGATGCCGGCGTCACCTACGGCATCGTCGAGACTATCGATGAGGTGGCCGAGGCACTGTTCCCCGATGGCGACGTAAAGGTCACCGATGACGGCGTCTACGGCTATGATACGCGGGACGACCAGGGCAATTATGGGGCTGTGACCGGCTCTCCTTGGGAGCATATCGACAACCCCTATCTCGACCAAATGCAGGTGGCTGGCCCCAACGCGGCGCCGCTGACGCCCACCCGCGGTAATTTCACCCCGCTCAGCCAGCAGGATGTCGCGGGTCAGACGATCCAAGGCACCGACAAGTCCGAAACACTGGCCCCAAGCTATGCCCAGCCCGGCGGCAACGGCCTGCCGGGGGCCGTCGGCTACTGGTCCTTTGCCGACGCCGGCAACGGCGCTTTTGAGGACGCGCGCGGGCAGTCGACGGCGAAGGCCTATACGCTTTATGAAAACCAGGCGCTCTTGCGTCTTGACGGCGTCGTCGCAGGGCCGAAACCCGGCGTCGCGGCGCTCAGCTTCAATGGCGTCGACGAATATGCCTATATCCACCACGCGACGGCGCACGAAATCTCGCAAGGCACCATCGCGCTGTGGGTCCGCCCCGACGATCTGGGGCGGGAGCAGATGTTTGTCACCAAAGATCAGCGCAACAGCGGCGAGGGCGGGCATTTCCGGCTTGGCATGACCGATGGCGGCGGGCTGATCCTGCGTATGGCGCCCGGGGATGGCGGTGCCAACCGGTCTTGGGAGACGGGCGACGGCCTTCTGAGCGAAGGCGACTGGGCGCATATCGCCGTCAACTTCACCGAAAACGGCGTGACCGTCTATCTCGATGGCCAGGCCATCGATGCCAACGCCTGGACCAGTGTGGAAGGCGCGGTGCCGACACCCGACCTTCACACAACCGCGTTCATGTTCAACAATCATGAGCCCTGGGTGTTGGGCGCCGATCAGGCGCGCACGGATCTCAACGACAGCGCGCAGGCCTTCGCGGTCGATGACCGCCGGCTGGACGACCCGTTCGATGGCGCGATTGCGGAATTCGGCGTTTGGGGCGGCACGGCGCCGGGCGACGCGCTTTCAAAATCCGAGATCAACAAGCTGATCAACGAAGGGCCGGGCACGGCGCTGACCGCCCCCTCGGGCCCGCAACCGATGATGGATGGCGACGACAATATCCGCGCGGGCCAGGGCATGGACACGGTTTACGGCGAGGCCGGGGACGACCGGCTTTGGGGCAACGCCGGCGATGATGTGATCGAAGGCGGCTATGGCGACGACCGCCTGAACGGCGGCGTCGGCGACGATGTGCTCGACGGCGGGCGCGGCTCTGACATGCTGATCGGCGCTGGCGGCAACGACCTTCTGATCTCGGTCTCGGACGCGGGCGAGCAACGGATCGGCCAGCTTGTGCTTGGCGCCCCCTCCCGCGATGCCGAGGAAGGCACGATCGACTACGAAACGCTGACCCTTCAGGATTGGGACCAGCCGCTTGTCGGCGACGACATCCTTTTCGGCGGCGCCGGCAACGATCACTTTTACTTTGAGCTTCGGATCAACGCCAAGCTCGACATCATCATGAAGCACGTCAACGAAGACCGCACCATCGATTGGATGGGCGTCGCGGGCGAGAACCGGTTTCTCCACGATCACTGGGTCGACAGTCTCGGGATCGAGGTGATCGCGGATTACAGCGCCGAAGAAGACACGATCAGCGTTCTCGGCCACACGGCCAATGTGCGTGTCGACTATGTCAATTTCGACAGCGACGGCGACGGGCTGGCCGACAGCATCGTGTCGATCATTGAGGTCTACTCCCAACAGGGCAATGGCGGCGGCGCGCATGACGAGGACAATCTGGGCTACATCGTCGTGCATGGCGACCTGGTTGAGGAAGACGCCATCGTAACCGACACGAAGGTACACTTTGGCGCGGCCAAAACCGTGGATGAGCTGCAGGAGGCCATAGCCCCAACCGGCGAGGCCAAGATCACCACAGATCCCGAGGGCAATGAGATATTCGGTTACGACACCCGCGACATCGCCGGCAACCCGATTGGCACCGACCCTGAGGCCTATTCCTCGAACCCGTTCCTGACGAATGCCGAGCGCGGGTTCATGAACACGACACTGGCCGATCAGGCGCCGCTTTCGGCGCTCTTGCGCAACGATGGCGGCGTCTTCAACGGTCTGCGCTACGACCGGATCCCGCACCAGGCCGATCTGGCGCAAGCAGCGGGAACCTGGGCCTTCACCTTTACCGCAGACAGCGTCGGCGGGCTTGAGCGGGCGCTTCTGTCCAAGGATCACACGGGTTTCGAGAACGGTGGCCATCTCGACATCTGGATAGACAGTTCCGGCTATCTGCGCGTCCGCTTCCAAAGCGTCGATGGGCAAGAGGAGTTGAAGTACAAGGACGAAACCATTGTTGCAGGTGAAGCCTACACGGTTGCCTTCACCTTCGACAAAAACGCCATCCAGCTTTACGTCAATGGCGCGCTTGTCGACACCGATGACCCGATCGAGGGCGGTATGCTTGGCAACACCGAAAACATCCTTGTCGGTGCGACCAGCCGGACGCGGCGCGACATCGACGACAACGCCGATTGGTTCTTTGAGGGGGAGATCGGCGATATCGTGATCTTCGACCGCGTGCTCACCCGCACTGAGGCCATCTTGCTGGACAGTTTCGACGGCGATGTCGACACCTTTTACGAGGCCGCCAAACCCCCGGAAAAAACGATGCTTGCCGGCACTGCCATCGCCGAAAGCCTGATCGGCACGTCAGCGCATGAGTTGATCAACGCCGAGGCCGGCGACGATTATGTCGAAGGCAAGCTTGGCGACGACACGATCAATGGCGGCGATGGCAACGACACGCTTTACGGCCACCGCGGCGAGGATCGGTTAAGCGGTCAGGACGGGGATGATTTTCTCCATGGCGGCGACCAAAAGGATGTGCTGCGCGGCGGCGATGGCGCCGACACTCTGCGCGGCGGCTGGGGCGGGGACACGCTGCGCGGCGGCGACGGCGATGACGACCTCGCCGGTCAAGGCAGAGACGACGCGCTTTACGGCGACGCCGGCGACGACATCCTCAGCGGCGGCGACGGAGACGACGTGATCCGGCTTGGCGCAGGGTCGGATACGGTGGTCTTCGACAGCCGGATCGCCGATCAGGGCGACCGCGTGGTCGATTTCACCAAGGGCGAGGATGTGGTGGCCTTCGACACCAATGTCTTCGATATCGGTGACCTTGACGAGGCCTTCGTCCTTGGCACCGTGGCCGCCGAGGCGGACGACCGTCTGCTGTTCGACGCGGGCACCGGCATCCTCCTTTACGACGCGGATGGGTCGGGCGCCGAGGCGCCGGAAATCGTGGCCAAATTCGTCAACGGCGTGCCCCTCGGCGTCGACGACTTGTCAACGCTGTGACGCCAAACCGCGCCGCCCGGATCGCCGAGCGGCGCGGCGGCATGCCGAAGGGCGCTCAGCGCTTTACCAGTTACG
>CALCPC010000875.1 GCA_937900975.1 uncultured Paracoccaceae bacterium | reverse complement strand
GAGGGCGCTCCCGGGGCAGATCATTGCTGCCCATGCTGCGTTTTTTCCGATCGGTCGTTGAGAGATGGGACTGAGTTTTATCAGCTTTTGGAAGCATCTCACGGATTTTGGCGCCGCTTGGCTGGCGGCGGCTCCAACAACTGCGGCCCGGGCAGGGTGACTTGCGCCCAGCCGGCCATACGACCATGGTCAAGGGGTGGACAGTGTCTTTGTCCGCGCGCATCGCCGCGCATTCGACACACCCAATCGATAGCCCAGCGCCGACCCTGTCGCAGCCGAAACCCGGTGCGCAACCGGATCGGACACAGGTTCCCAAGGGCGTCCAGAGGGCACGTCGTGCCATCGGCCAACCGGCCTTTGACTTACCGATGGTCAGTCCTTGGACCGATCTCATACGGGGATTTCATGCCAGTGAACCTTGACGATCCATGCGTTGATCGCGGAAAGACCGAAGGTTCGCGCATGCATGAGAACATCGAAAAGCGTTTTAAAAAAATTCCTTAGCCGCAGCAGCGAAAGGCTCCGACTTCCGAACCCTTGCGCTGAAGGACGACAAGTATCATTGACTCACCGCACGGCCTTCGACTGAGGTGTTTGTTATACGCCGTTCACCATGGCCAAAGAGAACGGCGTCAGCTTAGGGCTTGTATCGCGCGGCGGATGATCCACTCGGGCACATAAGCTATCCGGTCAAAAATGCCCGTTTCGAGGTCTAAAAAACTCAGGCCGGTCGGATGTATAGACGTCCAAGCGCCAAAGATCGAAACCGTCTGATCACGGGAACGCTACCCGGATGCTGGGTTAGGCCAAAATACGGGGCCAGGCAAACGGCCATAGATCTTATATCGTTGGTCATACCGATGCTGCATCCGGTTCCGGCAAAGACGCAAGTCGACGGGTGCCAAAAGCACGCCTTTAGCGCCAAGCGCTAACTCCAATCCTGCAACTTGCCCATCTCGTTGCGTGGCAGAGCGGCACCGAAGGTCAAAATTTTTGGACGCTCTGGGGCCGTGAGCGCGTCATCGATGAAGCGACGAAGCTCGGTGCGCAGCGACCGGGCATTCGCCTGGGTGTCGGGCACGATAAAGGCCTTAAGCCGCCCGTTGGCGCCGGGACGCACGGCACATTCGGCGACGCCGGGGAAGGATGCAATGCGATTGGCGATGCGGCTGGGAAAGACATTGATGCCGCCGACTTGAACCGCTCCGTCAAGCCGGCCGGCGGGGCGGAAGCGGCGGGGACCCTCCCAGTCCATGTGGTCCTGAAGCGGCAGCGGCAGACCGGACGGCGCGCGGACCGCACCGTCGGCGTCCCTTTCAAGATGAGGCAAGAGCGCAAAGGGCTCTGTCGCCGCTTCGCGCCAGCCGATGCCGCCGCTGTCGGTCGCACCGTAGAGTTCAATCATACGCGCCACACGCGCGTGACCGGCAGCCCAAACCGCCGGCGGGCAGGGCGCCGAAGACGTCAGCGCGGTGGCAGGCGAACGCTGCTCAAGCTCCTGCGCCGACGCAAAGGTCAACTCCCAAATGAGCGGTGTTGCCACGCAAAGATCGCCCGATCTAGCCGCCGAGAGAAGCCGACCGGGCACCCAATCGCGTGCGTCGATGACGGGCGCGCCGGTCAAGGCGGGCAGAAGGATTGTAAAGAGACAACCGTAAATATGATGGGGCGGCACCGCCGCGATGATCCGATGCGCGGGGGTAAGGATCGGCGCGACAGCCGCCACCTCAGCAAGAAGCGCGTCCAACGGGTGACGGATTTTGCGCGGCGTCCCGGTGGAGCCCGATGTACGAAAGCCAAGGCTCAGATCCGGCTCATCGCACCGCCGTTCAAAGGCGTGGGCAACAAGATCGCACCATTCCCCAAGGGTTGGTGCGAGAAAAATATAGTCCTCGCTGCCCGTTTCGCTGAGCGCGAAAACCTCGTTGAGACGGCCCACCACCTCAAGCCGCGCCAGGCTGTCGAGGCCTATTCCCGCATCGTCAAGCCGCGTTTCACGCTCCCACTTGCGCCACCCAAGACGCGCCGCTTCGGTGCCTGTTTGGCGCACCATCTCGTCGGTGATCAGGGCAGTGATCCAACGGTGCAGAAGGCCGGGCTCCGCCTTAAGACCTGAGAAAAAACGCGACCGGAAGTCGTTCACCGCGGTCGGTTGGCTGTCTGTGTCGAGGGCCCGTTCGGCGACAGAGTTTCCCCCACTCATCCAAAAAACCCCCATCCGTCGGCCGTTTGGCGCACACCCGCCTGCCCCATGGGTTGCCATAGCCATAGCGCGCACATTTCAAAGGATTTGACGATCCACACGAACGCTTTTGCAGAGCGGCGTTTGGCGGGGCGTTCCGCCGGTGCCACCGGGCAACCGACCGGGACTACGGGCCGCGAAACCTTGGGTTTTTGGAGCGTGTTGCCTCTGCCCTCTCGGCTAATTCGGCCAACCGCACGGGCCCGAAGAATGGATCGAGCACAATGTTCGGCGCGGTCGCCCCCTCTTAAGCGTGCCGCCAGGGGGGCCGGATCGGTCGACGGGCCGCCTCCGTCGGACATCGCCGAAGATTTGGCGCGACAAACCAAACCACTGCACGCTCCAGTGCCACGCGACGATGGCATAAACGATACCATGCACACGGCGGACCATCGATGCCGCAGGGCCAACGGCCTGCGCGACCTGTGGGTCCACGATGCCTCTGCACCCCGAATGGACAGGAGGTCGGGATCGAAGTCTTTGGCCCGCAGACTTTCGGCACGCCGAGAGATAAATTCTCGGCGCAGCACCCGCCCAAAGGCGCAAGATTGCAAGCGCGTTTCTCGACGCGGCCCCGCAGAAGCGGTGTTGTTAGGGTCGGTCACGCGATCGTATGGCATTTTCTGGGCTGACGACCACCCGTGTCCGCAACCGGACCTCGCGTGAACCGACCGCGGCCCGGCCCCAAAGCGCCGGGACCGCGCAGGCATAGCCTTAGCCGCATCCCAGGCACGGGCCTTCACCACGACAAGGCTGCCCAACGCTCGACCGCGCGACCTCACCCCTCGGACAGTTCGCTCAAGATCTGCCCAACCAACCCGCCGAATTGCTGTCGCGCGGCCATGGCGGCCGCCCGATGCGTGTGCGCGGCGGCGAGCAGTTCCGGCACGGACAGGCCTTTGCCCTCTGGGTCCGCGTAAACACGCACATCATCGGCCGCGTCATAGGCCTCCAGCATATCCATGGCAGAAAAAAAGTCGTCGCATTCCCAGGCGCGTGCCGTGTCTTGTTCGTCCTCGGACTCAAAGAAATGGCGGACGGCAACGACGAATTTCTGGTCGACCGTGCGATAGATGTTGATCTCGTACCAATAGGGGGCACCGGGGACATAGCTCATCGCCATGCCCAGCTCAGTGCCGCTAAACTCCAGCGGCCGTTGACCGATCCGCTTGATCCGGAACGACAGGGCAGACCCGCCAGTCATCGG
>CALCPC010000874.1 GCA_937900975.1 uncultured Paracoccaceae bacterium | reverse complement strand
GGGGCGGGGCGATCTGGCCGCAGGCCAGGAGCGCCGCAACCCGACCACCGGATCAGCAACAGGGAGGGTTCCATGCCCAAAGACCAAGGAATAGGCGCAAGCCCAAAACGCCGCGAAGACATCCGATTTTTGACCGGAAAAGGCCAGTACACCGACGACATCAACGCCGCGGGCCAAACCTACGTTCACTTTCTCCGCTCCGACGTTGCCCATGCGCGCATCAACGGCATCGACACAGCCGCCGCCACGGCCCATCCCGGCGTCGTCCGCGTATTCACCGGCGCCGATTTTGAAGGCGTTGGCGGTCTGCCCTGCGGCTGGCAAGTCACGGACCGTCACGGCGCACCGATGCAGGAGCCCGGCCATCCCGTGCTCGCCCAAGGCAAGGCACGCCATGTCGGCGATCCCATCGCAGCGGTCGTTGCCGAGACCGCCGAAGCCGCGCGCGACGCGGCTGCGCTGATCGAGCTCGACCTCGACATCCTGCCGGCGGTCGTCGATATGAAAGCAGCGCTCGCCGATGGCAGCACGAAGGTTCACGACGACCTCACCTCGAACCTCTGCTATGATTGGGGCTTTGTTGAAGAGAACCGCGACGCCGTCGATGCGGCGCTGAAAGGCGCCCATCACGTGACGACGCTGGAATTGGTCAACCAGCGCCTCGTCGCCAACCCGATGGAACCGCGCGTCGCGCTCGGCGATTACAACGCCGCCACCGACGAACACACGCTCTACACCACCAGCCAAAACCCCCACGTGATCCGACTTCTGATGGGCGCCTTAGTGCTTGGCATCCCCGAGCACAAGCTCCGTGTTGTGGCGCCCGATGTGGGCGGCGGGTTTGGCGCCAAAATCTTCCACTACGCCGAGGAAGCTTTCTGCACCTTTGCGGCCAAAGCCATCGGTCGCCCGGTCAAATGGACCTCCAGCCGGTCCGAGGCGTTTCTCTCCGACGCGCAAGGCCGTGACCATGTCACCAAGATCGAGCTCGGCCTCGACGAAAACGGTAAGTTCCTGGCGATCCGGACAGACACGCACGCCAATATGGGCGCCTATCTCTCGACCTTTGCCCCGTCCATCCCAACCTGGCTGCACGGGACGCTGATGGCCGGCAACTATACCACGCCGCTCATTTACGTGAATGTCAAAGCGGTGTTTACCAACACGGTGCCCGTAGATGCCTATCGCGGGGCCGGACGCCCGGAAGCCACGTTCCAGCTTGAACGGGTGATCGACAAGGCCGCCCGCGAAATGGGGATCGACCCGCTAGAGCTTCGCCGGCGGAACTTCATCCAACCCGATCAGTTCCCCTACGCGACCCCCGTGGCTGTCGAATACGACACCGGCGACTATGAAGCGACGCTCCAAAAACTGGAGGAGATCGCCGATCTCAGCGGCTTTGCTGCCCGCGCGGCGGACAGTGCTGCCCGGGGGAAATGGCGCGGGCGCGGCGTGAATTGCTATATCGAGGCTTGCGGGATCGCCCCCTCGAACCTTGTCGGTCAGCTCGGCGCCCGTGCGGGCCTATACGAAAGCGCGACTGTCCGGGTGAATGCGACCGGGTCGATTTCGGTCATGACCGGCAGCCACAGCCACGGCCAAGGACACGAGACGACCTTTCCGCAAGTGATCGCCGAGATGCTGGGCATCGACGAAGGGCAGATCGACATCGTTCACGGCGACACGTCGAAGGTGCCGATGGGTATGGGCAGCTACGGCTCTCGCTCACTGGCCGTCGGCGGGTCGGCGAAGGTTCGCGCAACCGAAAAGGTGATTGCCAAGGCCAAGAAACTCGCGGCCCATCTAATGGCAGAGTCGGAAACCGACATCGAGCTTGCGAATGGTCAGTTTTCAGTTGCCGGTACCGATAAATCCGTGGCGTGGGGCGATGTAACCCTCGCCGCTTACGTGCCGCACAATTACCCCCTCGAGGACATCGAACCGGGGCTTGAGGAAACGGCCTTCTACGACCCGTCGAACTTCACCTATCCGGCCGGGGCTTACGCCGCGGAAGTTGAAGTAGACCCCGACACCGGCAAGGTCGAGGTTGTTGCCTTCGCGGCGGCGGACGATTTCGGCAATGTTATCAATCCGATGATTGTCGAAGGTCAGGTCCATGGGGGGCTCGCGCAGGGGATCGGCCAAGCCCTGCTTGAGACATGCGCCTACGATGAAAGCGGTCAGTTGATCACCGGGTCCTATATGGATTACGCGATGCCGCGGGCGGACGATGTGCCGTTTTATGCGGTCGATCACTCGGCCGCGACGCCGTGTACCCACAACCCCCTCGGCGGCAAAGGCTGCGGCGAGGCCGGCGCGATCGGGTCGCCCCCAGCCGTGGTCAACGCTGTCATCGATGCGCTGCATCGGCACGGCAAAACCCATGTCGGCCATATCGACATGCCGCTCAGCCCGGCCAAAGTGTGGGCCGCGATGCAAGGGTGACGTGCGCACAGAGCGGAGCCCCGCGTGCCCCCCGGCATAGCCGGGGTAGCCGGGGCAAGGCCCCCCCCCGCAAGTTACCAGCCAGGACACAACAGCAGCCCCCCACCACCCACCGCCCAAACAAGGGCCGCACTTCTTTATCAGACCGAGGAGGACTGACATGTATTCTTTCGATTTCGTAAAACCGACCACCCTGGCCGACGCCGTCGCACTGTTGGGCGCCGACGACGAGGCGCAGCCCATTGCCGGCGGCCAGACACTGATACCCACCCTAAAGCAACGGCTGGCGCAACCTTCAAAGCTGGTCAGCCTTTCGGGTGTTTCGGAAATGGTTGGGATTTGCCAGGACGCTGCAGGGCGTCTTTGCATTGGCGCCTCGACCACGCATGACGCGGTCAACCGCGAAGCCGGTGCGTATCCCGCACTCGCAGCACTCGCCGGACACATCGGCGACCCGGCCGTGCGCCACCGCGGCACACTTGGCGGCAGTCTGGCCAATA
>CALCPC010000873.1 GCA_937900975.1 uncultured Paracoccaceae bacterium | reverse complement strand
CGCGCGACGCGGCAAAACGTCGTCCTTCCCGCCGCGGCCGACCCGGGCGACGCCTTCGTCACGGCGCTGTGGCGGCACCGGCTGTTGGAGGCGACGAACTACGCCGGCGAGACGCGCGGTTATCATCCGCGCGGGGAGGGGTTTATCGGTGAGGGAACGCGCTCCGAGGGTCGGATTTTTGCAACGGGCCGGGCGGAGCCGATTTTTCTGGAATATTTCACCCGGTTTCTAGACTTGGCAGAGCGGCACGGCATCCAGGTCCTTTACTATGAGTTTCCGTGGCCGCCCGCCCATGACACGCAAGAAGACCATGACAGAATTGCCCCCTCCCGCGAGATTTTGCGCAAAGCGGCGGGTGCCAGCACCGTTTTTACCCCAATTTCTTACGATTATACCTGGGAGCATACGCTTTTCAGCGATCCGCTGCATCTGAACAACCAGGGTGCGGACCGGCTTTCGCGCCTTGCCGCGCGCTGGTGGATGGCGGTCGAAGACGGCGAGGGGTAGGCGAGAGCGATTTCTGATAAAGGCTGACCCGCGTTAAACGGAAAAGGCTCTCTTCTGAGGTTAACGCACCAGAGACCCGCGCCTCAAGATCGTCATGCGACCGGAAGATCTTTCAACGGGTTGCTTGATGTGGGTCAGAAGGGCGCGGCGCGCCCCTGCAGCGGCGGGCGCCCTGGCTACTGCAGATGCTGGATCGGCCCAAGCCGGCGACACTTTTGGGCGGAGAGGGCGGTGGCGCCAAAAGGCAAGCATCCTTGCCGCACGGCGCCCCACGGCCCTTCGCGAAAAGCCTAAAACACGCGGTCTCACCCAGCGCGCTGAAATCCCTGATTTTAGGCGGCGATAGCGGGGCCCGGTTCTTTGCGAAGCGCCAAAATCAAGCGGCGCGCAGGCCTAGGATGCGGCGCGCCTGCGCCGGTGTTGCCACGGGGCGCTCGTGGCGCTCACAGATCTGAACCACCCGTTCAACCAGGGCCGCGTTCGACGGCGCCAGCGTGTCCCGGTCCAGACGCACACTGTCCTCAAGCCCCGCGCGCGCGTGCCCGCCGGCGGCGACGGACCATTCGTTCAGTGTCAGCTGCTGCGCACCGATCCCGGCGGCGCACCAAGCGGCATCCTCGCCAAAAAGCCGCGCAACCGTCGCGCGGTAGAAATCGAAAACCACGCGGTCGACGGGCATGGCGTTCTTCACGCCCATCACGAATTGCACATAAGGCGTGTCCGCGATCTCTCCCCGTTTGTGCATCGCCGCCGCTTGCAGGATGTGGCTGAGGTCGAAGGCCTCGCTCTCGGGCTTTACGTCATACGTCCGCATTTCCGCGGCCAGCCAGGCGACAAGATCGGGCGGGTTTTCGTAAACGCGGGTTGGGAAGTTGTTGGAGCCGACCGAAAGCGAGGCCATATCGGGCGCGAGCGACAGCATCCCGCCGCGTTCTTGCCCCGCGCCGGACCGCCCGCCGGTCGAAAACTGGATAATCATGCCCGGGCAATGCGCCTCCAACCCCTCTTTCAGGCGGGCAAATTTCTCGGGGTCCGATGACGGCGTTTCATCGTCGTTGCGGACATGCGCATGGACGATCGTGGCCCCGGCCTCGAACGCGGCATGGGTGCTGTCGATCTGTTCGCTGACGGTGATCGGCAGGGCCGGATTGTTCGCCTTGGTCGGAACCGACCCCGTGATGGCGACGCAGATGATGCACGGGTTTGGCATAGCGGCCCCTTAGATATCGAAAAAAACGGTCTCACGATCGCCCTGCAGGCGAATGTCGAAGTGGTAAAGCGGCGTGCCGTCCCGCATCGTGCGCGTGGCGATCAAAGTGCTGCGCCGGTCTTCCCATTCGATCAGGTTCAGCACCGGGTCGGCTGTGTTCCTCTCGGCCTCATCGTCGAAGTAAAGCCGCGTGTTCAGCCCGATATTGATCCCACGGGCGACCAGCCAAAGGTTCAGGTGCGGCGCCTGCAGGCGCCCGTCGCGCCCCGGTGTCGGGCCCGGTTTGACGGTGTCAAAACCCCATGCGCCGGTGTCGAAATCGGTGATCACGCGGCCCCAGCCGCGAAACCCGTCCTCGACCGGTCCGCCGCCTTCGGGATGGGCATAGTGGCCATCGGCATTGGCCTGCCAAACCTCCAGCAGCACGTCCTTGGTCGCGGCGCCCATGCCGTCGAGCACGCGACCCTCGACGCGAATACGCTCTCCCCGCGCGTTCGGGCCCGCGATGTCCCATCCCAGCTCTCTTCGGTAGATGTCAAAGCCCGCAGCACCCGGCGCCAGGCCGATATGCACATAAGGGCCGGCAGTTTGCGACGCTGATTCCTTGATGTAGAGCCGCGATTGCGCCATCGCTCAATTGCCCTCCAAGCGGTTCTCAAACAAGGTGGAGCGCCGCCCCCGCAGCACGACGTCGAACTTGTACGCGACGGTATCGAGCGGGATCGTCGCCTTGTGATCCAGCTTCGCCGTCAGTTGGACGATGGCCTCGGGGTCGGGGATTGTCTGGACGATGGGGCAGAGCGCGATGAAGGGATCCCCCTCAAAATAGCATTGGGTGATCAGGCGTTGTGCAAATCCGGAGCCAAAAACCGAGATATGGATGTGGGCCGGCCGCCAGTTGTTGCCGAAGTTCCGCCAAGGGTAGACGCCGGGTTTGACGGTGCGAAAAAAGTAGGCGCCGTCATCGTCGGTCAGCGTCCGGCCGCAGCCCCCGAAATTGGGATCGATCGGGGCCAGATAGGTGTCCTTTTTGTGCCGATACCGACCGCCGGCATTGGCCTGCCAAACCTCCACCATGGTTTTCGGCACCGGGCGCTGATTTTCGTCCAGCACGCGGCCGTGCAGAATAATCCGCTCTCCAATCGGGCTTTCGCCGGGCTTGGCATAGTTCGACAAGAGGTCGTTGTCGCCAGGGTCAAGGTCGCCATGGCCAAACACCGGGCCCGTGATCTCACTCGCCGACCCCTGCAGCGAGAGGAGCGCGCATCGCGGACTGCGCGTGACCGAGGATTTGTACCCCGGCGCAAACGCGGGCGGATGAAGATCCCGGTCGCGTTGGTAGAATTCCCCGGGAGCGTTCATGGTGCTTCCTCCATCTCTCGATACGTCGCCTTGGCCAGCTTGATTGCGTGGTTGGCCCGGGGCACGCCGGCATAGACGGCGACGTGCAGCAGCGCCTCCATCACATCGCTTTGGCTGGCGCCGGTGCGGGCGGTGGCGCGGATATGCATTGGAATTTCCAATGCTTATCCG